>NZ_JASZYM010000035.1:0-34028 GCF_030317005.1 Variovorax sp. J22R115
CTGCTGGCCGCTCTCAACCTCGTCGAGTGCGTCGCCTTCGTTGGACCCACGACCACCTCTTGACGATCACGGGCTCTGATCCGGGTCAAGGTGGATCGGCCGGACGCTCACCTTCATTTTGAGAAGGCGCCTGGATATCGAGAAGTAGGGAACGCGGCGAATTCCACTCCGAACAAGGAAGACTGTATGGGGCCCAAGTCCGCCAGTTGGTCAAGGTCCTTTTTTGATCTCGGCGATTAAACTTCCCGTGATTCCGAACTCACTGCCCCAGCGCAGCCCGACGTCGCACTCGACGCCACTTTCACGCTCAAACGTGTACTCGTCCGCGCCGTCTGGGGTGGCGCAGTAAACGAACCTTTCATTCTCCCTGGTCACTTTCAATCGCATTGGGATGGTGCCGCCCAGCATGCGTGTGACCGTGTCACCTACGTGCACTTCGGTCAACTGCACTGCCTTCACTATTGGCTTCGTCATCGTTGCTCCCGGTGACGCATTAGGAATCGAGACTCCGCAGCTCGACAACGCAAGGCGTAAGCGTCACTCCAACAAGTGCATCGTCGGGACCTGCTGGCACGAAAATGCTTGCTGGCGCGCCACACCCGAAGCAACGCAAATAGAGCCCCATGGATGCAGGCGGGTCGCCGGGCTGCAGGCGTTGGTTCGCGCGTGCCACCGCGCTTTCCGCATCTGCGCGGGAGATGCGCATATGCACCCGGCCGCACCGCGGGCACCGATACTCACCGAGGGTCATGGATCTCCCGAAACTGAGTCCGGCGGGTCGAAGAACGCCGGCATGTGCGCATGCATCTGATGCACGTGCCAGGACTCAGGGTAGTGCCTTGCAAGGGCTTTGGCTCGGCGGCGCAAGGTGTCCGGCAAATCCGGCGACTTCTGAACTGACTGCAACTCCTCCAGAAATTCCCTGGTGTGGAGGATGGCACGCGTCCTTTCGTACGGTGTGGTCATGTCAAGCTCTCCAATGCCGCACTGCTCTGCGAGCAGAAACGAGCTACTACTCCTTCCACTTGAAAATCGGGCCCATTCTGACTTCCAACTTTGGGCGGACAAGCTTCGGGTAGATGACCTCAAAGTGATGCAAGCCTTTGCTGTCAGTTGCTGGTTCGTTCCCGTCGGAGATCAGTTCCCCGCCCGACAGCTTGATTACGAGCGCCCCCGTAACGGTGCATCGAAGAACCTTGCTGACTTCGCCCAGCATCGATTCGCGTGAGCCGGAGCCCCGCTTGAGCACCAGGATGCGTGATGAGGTTGGAGCAGGTCCGTCCTTCAGGTAGTCCTCGGCGTACGTCACGTCATATGTGATGAAGGTCGTCGTTTCAACCTTACCGTTGGAAATCTCCGCCGTGCACTCGGCAAGGAAATACACGGGCGACAGGAGCTCAGCCCCCGCCCAGTACTGGGTGAAGCCGAACTCCGACTGGCGAACATATCCAGGGGTGAGCTCCCAAAGAGTCCTTGTTTTGAGAGGCCACACGAACGCCATGTCAGGCGAGGCGGCCTTTGGACGCGGGGAGCCTGTGGCTGCAGAGGCGTGCCCCGGACTCGACACTTCGTCGGAAAATTTCGTCGTTTTCGACATGACGTATGTGAGGTATACGGATGGCGTCTAGGGTGCGTTAGCGGGCCCGAAGTCGTCTCTCGGCAGCTAAAAAACCCAGCCGAACACCAAAACTAGGCATATATGCCTAGTAGTGTATTGCAAACTTCTTTGGACGCCAATTCGGCGCCCTACAAAGAAGACGCTTGGACGACCGGGTAGCCTTTTTCGGCCTGGCGGTGCAGAACCGTCGCAAGGAGCTGGAACTCAGTCAAGTTGAGCTTGCTGAGAAGGCGAAGCTGTCCTCGAGCTACGTCTCACGTGTTGAACGCGGCCTTACCCCTCCTGCGCTTGACACGATTTGCGCTCTTGCTGATGCCTTACGGGTCAGGCCCTCTGCATTGATGCGCGAGGCCGAACGGATGAGCGCGTGAACGGACCCAAAGCGGGCAAACGCTGAACTTGCGCGAAGCCTGGTATGTCCAGGAGGCGTCGCTTGGTTACAGTCCTTACGTCCGCCGCAGGAAGCTTGGGAGAGCGGCAATCCTTTTTAGCGTCGCCGGTCCGACACCCTGCAGAGCGGACAGTGCGAGTAGCACGCGGGTTCGGGGCGAGATGAGATTCATAGACGTCGAGGATGCCTGAGCCAGTGCGCGCCAACACACATCGCTCAGCGCATGCCTTCTTCCACAAAGCGCGGCAGCCGAGCCCGGCTCCTGGAGTTCAGACTAGAGTCGCCTGTCTCGGCGAAGTGGAGAACACGCTCTCAATAATTCTGAGCTGCTGGAGGCGAATGAACATTGCCTGCTCGCTTACGCCAAATTCCTTCGCTAGGCTCGCAATCTCGGTTTCGTCTGAGAGGTCATGCGAAATAGCTGCCGCCTTTAGCATCGGTTCAGGCATTAGCAGGGCTGCTGAAAATAGGTTGGCTTCCCGCTCTTCTTCTGGCGTTGTTTCCGACCCCGCCTGGTTATAGATCGCCGATGTGGCTTGGCCTACTCGCTGGAATACCCGAATCTGGTTGGTGTCCACGATCATCCTGTCGCTCGTTGCATGCAACACCAGGTGCCCAAGTTCGTGGCCTATGGTGAAGCGCCGACGGTTTGCGGCGTGCTTCTTATTGACGAGAACGTGCTTCTCGTTGCCTTTCACGATTAAGACGCCGGAGATGTCGTCTTCCAGCTGTTCAATGTGAACTCGAGCGCCAAGAAGCTTCGCGACGGAGTTCACGTCGACCGGGGCTCTATTGATGTCTGCCTCACGAATCAGCTGTAGCGCCTGAGCCTCGATGGACTTAGGAGTGTGAGACATCATCTTTCCTCTCGGGGTTCGTCAAAGTTTTTTCCAGCGCCTGCCCAAGAAGGGGGTGGCCGCTGGTGGTCCACGCTTCAGCAATGCTGCGTACGTCCAAGGAGCTGCCGGTCGGAGTAGTCGCGAGCTCTGAAATTGGCGGCAGCAAGTAGGCCGGACTTACGCGAAGTGCTTCGCATATTCGGTAAAGGACGTGCAGCGGGACTTTCTGCATACCCTTTTCGATGTTGGTGATCGAGGTCCGCTCAAGTCCGACAAGTTCAGCCAAACGGGCTTGCGTCATTCGCGCGCCATCATCCGACGCTTGAGTTCGTAGCGCTCGAACGCGCTCACCCAACCTCAGATAAAGACTTCCTTCGTCGATCACTGGTACCCCGCCGTTGCTCGAATCTACTTCCGTACGCGGTAAATGTCAACAAGGCTGACATAGCTTTACGCTACGTAGGCGTCATTGACACACACGCTTCGGCGCCCCCTATAATGTCAACAGTCCCCACAGGATAAAATGTGGGTTTTGTTGACATTCTCAAGAAGGGGGGTCGAATGAAGGTCCAGAAATAAAACAAGGGGTCGAACCTGTGCAGGCTGACCCCCTGAGTGAACTTGCGCGAACGCTCGTCCGGTGTGGAAGCCTCGAGTTTCGCGTGGGTGAGCCAAGGCGTCAACCTGCATGGGAGAAGACCAAATCAGCGTGCGGCTTTTTGCACGTTCCATTGGTTCTCTTATGCGAAAGGAGTGGCGAAATGCCCCTCAACGAAAACTCGGGCGAAAACGCCCACAAAGCCGACGGCGAGCATGCTCACCGTCATCCTCAAGTCGCCGTCGCCGGCGTCGACTTGGTCCTGCGGTCCGTCCACTTGGAGGATCCGACGCCCACGGGGGCTCAGATCGCGCAAGCAGCTGGATTCAGCCAGCAGCCTGAGACCACTGTTTTGCAGTGGTTCGACCACGGCACGGAGGACATCAGCCCGACCGAAGTCGCGAAGCTGGGCGAAGGACTGAACAGGTTCATCGTTGCCGAAACCGACGATCTGCGTCGCATGACCATCGAAGGCAATCGCTTCGATTGGCCTGCACGCGTCATTTCGGGGCAGCTGGTGCGCAGGCTTGCCAACATCCCGCCGAGCAAGCAGCTCTACCTGGAGCGCGACGACAAACCGGATGAACTGCTGGCAGACGACAGCGTCGTGGACCTTTCCCGCTCCGGCGTGGAACGTTTCGTCGCACGCGTGCCCAAGTGGCAACTCAACGTCCAGGGCGAACTTCTGACGTTCAATACCCCGACCGTGGTGGTGCGCGACGCGCTGGTCCAGGCCGGCTTCAACCCCGACCAAGGCTGGCATATCTTCCTGAAGGTGCAAGGCGCGCCGAAGGAGGAGGTCCAGCTGGATTCGGTCGTCGACCTGACGCGCTCGGGCATCGAAAAGCTGCGTCTCACCCCCAAGGACGTCAACAACGGCGAAGGCGTCGTGCACCTGCAACGGCAATTCAAGCTGCTGTCGGCGGACGAGCGCTACCTTGACGCCAACCATCCGAACTGGGAAGCGATTGCCGAAGGTGGCCAGCAATGGCTCATCCTGTCCGACTACCCCTTGCCCGAGGGCTTTTCTCAGCGCAGCGTTGCCGTTGCGCTCGAGATTCCGCCGACCTACCCGATGGCGCAGATCGACATGTTCTATCTGCACCCCGAGGTCACCTTGCAGGGCGGGGGCCAGGTCCCCGCCACCGAGGCGCGCGTGAATATCCGCGGCAAATCGTTCCAGCGCTGGTCGCGTCACCGCGGTAACGGGTCGATGTGGGTGCCCGGGACGGACAACGTGATCACGCACTTGGCGCTCGTCGAGTCTGCCCTCGCCAAGGAAGTCCAGCAATGATGCCGGCCTCGAGTCTTACACTGACGGCAGAGGTTCACGCGAAGTTGCGTGACCACCTCTTCCCTGGTGATGGTCTCGAGGCTGCAGCAATCCTCATATGCGCCCGCGTGCCGGGCGCGCGGCAGCGATTGCTGGCTCGAGA
Source organism: Variovorax sp. J22R115 (assembly GCF_030317005.1). Classification (NCBI taxonomy): domain Bacteria; kingdom Pseudomonadati; phylum Pseudomonadota; class Betaproteobacteria; order Burkholderiales; family Comamonadaceae; genus Variovorax; species Variovorax sp. J22R115. Next base: position 4,883 of record NZ_JASZYM010000035.1, read on the forward strand.
TGCTTTTCTGGTGCCGCATGCAGACTGCGTGCGTCACGTCGATCAACTGCGCTGGCCAGGCGCGGCAATCGAGCAGGCGATTGACCTCGCCGAACTCGACGACCTCAGCCTTTTTCTGGTTCACTCTCATCCCGGCGGCTACTTTGCCTTCTCCGACCTGGACGACCAAAGCGACCGCCTGACGATGCCGGGCCTTTTCCAGGCCCTTGGGCGCCTGCACGGCTCTGCAATCATGGTGCCCGACGGTGCCATGTTGGCGCGGACGTATGGCCCGGACATGCGTGCACAAGGCCTCGACTTCGTCTCCGTGGCCGGCCATGACTTCGAAAGATGGTGGTTCGACGGGAGTTTCAACCCGCGGCCGATGGCATTCACTTCCCCCACCCGCGACGAGCTCAAGCGCCTGACGGCGTGCGTGGTAGGTGCTTCGGGAACCGGCTCCGTCGTAGTCGAGCAGCTCGCCCGCCTGGGTTTCGGCCGCATCATCGTCATCGACTTCGACCGTGTCGAGCTCCGCAATCTGAATCGCATCTTGAATTCGACGCGCCGCGACGCAGAGCAGGGTGAATTGAAGGTCGAAGTTCTGAGTCGCGCGATCCACAACTTCCGCGGGCCGGGCGTCGCGATTCCTGTGCCGAGCACGATCCTGGACCGACGCGCAGTGGTGCAAGCCAGCCAAGCAGATTTTCTTTTCTGCTGTGTCGACTCGCAGGAAGGCAGACAAATCGCCGACTTGATCGCATCCTCCTTCTTGCTCCCACTCTTCGACGTTGGAGTGACGATCCCGACACGCCAAGCCAAGGGAAGGTTGGCTATCGGCGACGTCGTCGCGCGCATCGACTACGTGAGGCCTGGCGGTCCCACCTTGTCGGACCGGAACGTCTACACCCAGGGCGGTCTCCGGGCCGAATACCTGCGCCGCGTCGACCCCGCGGGACATGCACAAGAAGTGGCAGCGGGCTACATCCCGGGCGCACGCGAGGAGGCGCCATCCGTCATCACGCTGAACATGCGGGCGGCATCCGATCTCGTGTCGGACTTCTTGGCGCGGCTCTATCTATTCCGCCACGATGCCAACAAGCGGTTTGCACGACGCACAGTCAGTCTGGCTGCAGGAGAGGAGGAAGTCTTCTCGGAGGATGAATTTCCGCGCGGGCCGAATTCTTGGCTTGGTCGGGGCGCGTCTGAGCCGCTGCTCGGCCTGGCAGCGCTGGCGCCGGGCGCGGCCGAGAAGGAAGGATGGGCCCCATGTTGCTGAGCTTTTTGACCGGCATCCAGAAGGCCTGGGATCGCTGGCGTCCTGCAAGGAAGCTCGTGAGGATCGAAGGCGACAGCCTTCCGAAAGTCATGCCACGCCGTGACCTCGTTCTCGCGCAAGACGGCGATGAAGATTGGTGCGTCGGCATGCTGTGTCCCTGCGGATGCGGGCGCACCATTGAACTGCTGGTCATCCCGGAAGCGAATCCCAGATGGAGTGTCACGACAGATGCGCAGGGCCGGCCTTCCCTGAGACCGTCTGTTTGGGTCAAAGACGGGTGCAAGTCTCACTTCTGGGTGCGCGAAGGGCGCATTCAATGGTGCCCGAAAACGTAGCAATTTCGCCATCGAGGCAAGGTCTGCTCGGCGGGCCTTGACCCCTGCGCGATCAGAACAGCTCATATGCTTCCCACAAATACACCGGCTGCGCTGGCGATTGCGGTCGCCCTGGTCGGCGCCTCAGTCTTCCTCATCGCGGTACTTGGGTTGAGGCTCGCACGTCGGCATCCCTCTGACGTGCGGATCGTCTGCTACTTCTTCTCGCTGACAGTGGTTCTCACGGTGTTGGTAGCGATGTGGGCAAATGCAGCGGGCGCCATTGATGGTGACGGCACCTTCCATGGACGAATTGGTTCAGTACTGAACCGCCTCCTCCGAACACTTCTCGACGTGGATGCATCGCTCAAGCTCCTTGGCGGGCTCGTTGGCGTTGTGGTCCTGCCGCAGGTGGCAAGCTATGTACTTGGCGGACTTTTCGGATGCGGGACGTCACCAATTTTGGTCGGCCGCACGCTGCAGTTTTTCGTATGGAGCCTCGCAAAGTCTTTGGTCGTCGCCTCTGGCATGCTGATGGCGCTCGCAGGCTTAGGCGCCGGTGCAGGGTGGAAGGGCTGGAGCTTTACCGGCGCCGCAAGTATGGTGTCAACCGGTATGGTGCTGAGCGCCATGACGTTTGTCGTCCTGCACCTCTACAGGTTTGAATTCAGCGATGCGTCTAGGGGTGGAACCCCGTCTCATGGACGTGGTCGCGCGCGGATGCGGCTCGTCTCAGCTCACGCATGGCTGACACGCAACGTGAGCGGCCGCTCAAAAGAAGGCGGCGACGCTGTTGCGCCGTCGACCGAGAAATAGCCCGTCATATTGTTGGCGCGGCAGCAGACATTCCGCAGAAGGACTTCATCCCGCGCGATTGCCTGCAGGCCGAATGACACCTCAGTCTCAGACTACAGGCTGATAAGGTACACGTCGTCGTGGACCGAAAAGTCGCAGCCGCGCCAAGAGCGACATCGCTTAGTCCTGGACCCAACCGAGGATGCCGATCCGCAGCACTTCCCTCACTCGCCGGCCTTCGACCATCCTCGCTTCGCCAAGCTCACGCACCAGGTTCTGCATGCGCGAGAAGTACAGGTTGAAGATTGGGATCACGCCTCCATGGCCATCGGACCCTATTGCGTGGTGCATGAACTCCCTATCTTCCGCCTCCGAAAACTCTTGATCGCTACCGGGCTCGCGTCCCCAGAAGTCCTCACGGTCATGGGTGGCGTTATGGAAGACAATTTGACTGATGTCCCGGTCGTCGTCGCGACCCCGCTGCGCGTAGCCGTTATTCAACAAATAGAACTCAGCAGCAAACCCGCCGCACGCCACGCCTCTATGAGTCTCCGGCATGACCACGCAGCGTGCACGCGCGTGTCCACGGGTCTCGCCGTCAAGTAGTTCGACGAAGTCAACTTCGCCGCCGAGATGCAGGCAAACGGTGACGTGGCCTACCTCGTGCCAGCACTTGTACTCGACGCTGTCGACACGAATCTTCATGCTAATTTGAGAGTGTAGGCGCCCCGCTCTTCAATCGAGCATCCTTGAGGTTGCGCCAGAAGCGGAGGGCCGCTTCGGCACTGACCCGACGCAACGCCTTGCACCCAGGAACTTCAGCTCACGCTGCAGTGAAGGCACGCAGGCCATTGCGGCCGAATCCAGTATGGCGTCCTCTCAACGACAACACACGAGAGGCCGCCATTGGTGGCGGTGATGAGGATGGAAGAGCAATCAGAGTACGACGACGCCGACCGACTGGCGGAGCTTTTGGAGGCCAGTGAGGCCTTCGACGAAGACGTCGGGAAGCTGTTGGCGAAGTGCGAGGCGCGAACCAAGCGCGGACTCATAGCTTCGGCGCTGTGCTCTGCGGCTTTCGAACATGGATTTAGTCAACGCGTCCTGTTGGAAATTGGGTTGTCTGGCACTGCTTTGTCCCTCTGCCGCCTCCACTTCGAGGCAGTGGTACGCGCCACCTGGACGGCCGAATGCGCGTATGACGAGTGGCTCGAAAAGTTCACGACGCCTGTCGAGGGGCCGGAGCATGTAGAGCCTGCCGATCCGGTATCGATCAGCAAGATGATCAAGCACATCACCTCCACGGTGAAGCATGTGGGAGAGGAGTACGCACTGCTCAACACCACCATCCCGGCGATGCACTCATTCGTGCACAGCGGGGCTCAAGCGGTGGTGCATGCGTTGATGCCGGTGTACCCCACCTACACACTGATCGGCGCACTGTGGAATCGCAACCTGCTGCACCTCTACACGGCGAACACTGCTGTCGTGGCTGCCAGGGACGGGCTCCTGCTACCGCGCATGCGCCTCTTGCGGGAGAAGCATGCTGGCTGCATGCCACCCACCAGGAAAGAGATGGCGGTGTAATAGCCCACCTCTCCACTGGGAGCTGGAGCATGAATACCTCCACCATTGTTCTCGTTGGGTTCGTCGGGCTCGTCGGCTTGGTCATCGGATTCGCGATGGGCCGCAGCCAATCAGCGTCACCTTCATTCCAAAACCAAGGTGAGGCACGCCTTGTCCATGAGGCCCGGGCGCACTTTGCCGCGCCGGACTATCACTTGATGAATCACATCACCTTACAGATGCAAGATGGCACGACTCAGGTCGACCACATCCTCGTCTCAAGGTTTGGTGTCTTCGTCATAGAAACGAAGCACTTGAACGGCTGGATCTTCGCCAATGCCAAGCACGCGACCTGGACTCAAGTCATGTTCCAGAAGAAGTCGCAGTTCCAAAACCCCATCTTCCAGAACTTCCGGCACGTTCGCGCCGTTCAGGAGTTGCTCGACTTCCTACCAGCTGGTCTCGTCAAGTCGGTCGTGGTATTCACTGGAGACGCGGAGTTCAAGACCGAAGTTCCGCCTGGCGTATTCACCTTGCCGAAGTTTGTCGAGCACATCAGGGGGCACGCCACTGAGGCAATCTCCGTCAACCGCGTGCAGTTCTGCGTTGGGCGGCTGGAGACAGCTCGACTCGCCATCAGCAAGGAGACTGACATTGAGCATGTCGAGAACCTGCACAGAAAGCACGGCCCACGGCCAACCCGCTCCATCGGCAGGATGCGGTCCGGCAAGCCGGGAAGCGATCCTTGGCTTTGAGCAGTACTTCTGCATTGGCTCGGAAGGCATGTCTGGAGAACGGAAGATTGCGGACGTCGGCGTGGTTCGCATTGGAGGACCGCTTACGCTGCGCATCGCCATTTTGGGTGGGGTGGGCGACGGGAATGACAGGAAAGCGTCGGACTGCGGGTGCTCGTGCCGCAAGCGGGGAACTTCGGCTTCCGCTGCGCAGCCGCACTTCGGTTGCGTAGCTTGCACCGGCGAAGGCCAGAAATGTCGCCTCGATCGCGCCTCGGACGCAGGTCAAAGTCGCTTCCAGCCTTCCGAACGCTTGCTACTCGCGGATCTCTTGAGACTCAGCTTGCAGCGCCTCGGTCTCGCTCGTACGGACCTCATCGACTGTACTGAACTCAAATATGGGTTCGTACGGCGGCCGACCAAGCGCCTGTCCGTGGCTGACGCCCCGATTTCCCTTATGGCGTTGGCCAAGGCCGCCATGAAGCTCGCTTCTCGGACGTGTCTTGCTGCGCCTTTCTCTTGGCCACGATGTCGTCAGGCCCCCCGAAATGCGCCTTGTACCTTGAAGCGAGGCCTTGGGTTCCCCAGAAGGCGCCGGCCGCAAATGCACACGCGATGACGAAGGCAATGCCACGCAACTGCCATGCGAGTCCTGACTTGTCGATGAGGGACTTCATGCGCCGGCCGACGGCCATACCGATGAAGTCTTGCCCCACGTGCCGCCGCGCATTCCATTCCATCAGCCCCCAAACGGGTGCGGCGCCGAGCACACAGGCGACGGCGCCATACCAGCCGCCGGGCCACTGCGTCAATGTGGCTGCACAGGTGCCCAATGTCAGCAGCCCCACCCAGTACACCCCCGGCTTGAACATCCGGCCGCCGAACAGTGTCCCCAGCACTTTTTGGAGCGCTGTCGAGGCCGCGGCGACATAACGGTCGTCTACGAGGTTCTTGTAGTGAGAGCGGACATCCGCGACAGTCTCATCGAAGTTCTTCGATGCGAGAACGCTTTCGGCGATCTTCATATTGATCTCCGACTCTAAGAATGTGTTGGCCCGCTCGACCAGAAGCTCCCGCGCATCGGTGTTCAAGAATCGGGATTGCACACTGGACTGCAACTCGTGGAGGTCCTTGGCGAGCAAATGCCCGACGATATTCTTGAAGTCGAAGACTTTCTGCTGCTTTCCAAACGCATGAACCGCAAATGAAGCTTTGCCCACCGCGATCTGTGCCCGAGTCACTTCCAGGCTCACCGGATAGGCGCTGCTGACAGCACGTTCATCGCGGCGGCGATGGGTAGTGCGGCCACGTCGGCCGTAGTCAGGCAGGCGCTTCACGTCGATGTGGGTCCGCACGAGGTCCTTGGCCTCCTCGTCGCTGTGCTGCAGCGTCAACTGGTCATGTGAGGCGATTTCGCAGTTCAGTTGACCCAGGCAATGGCGACATCCCGTGGCAGCGCAGTGACTGCAGTCCACTTTCCCTGTTGCACCGCAGGTGCCGCAGTTGCATACCCCTCTGCCCGCACAACCCGAGCACTGATTCTTCCCGTCATAGTGGCAGTAGGTGCATTTCACTTTGCCGCCGCTGCATGCCATGCAATGGACAGTGCGCCAGTCGGTTCGTGTGACATACGTCTTGGCCCCGGTGTCCCAGACGTCTCGCATGTAGCTTTCGTTGTAGTTGCCTCTTCCATTACAACGGCTGCAATCTCGCTTGCTTGTGCCATAGCAGATCGAGCAGCTGATCCGCCCTTTGCCGTGGCACGGGGAGCATAGAACTTCGCCTTTGCCACTGCAATTGCTGCAGCGCACTTCGCCCCTGCCACTGCAGACGCCGCACTGGTACTGATGGCCAAGCATGTGCTCGAAGCCACTCAGGACGTCTCCGCGCGGCAGCAGGCGCCGATAGGTTCCGTCGTCGCGGCTTGCCCACGCGTCGATGCGTGCAGGCAGTTCCTCGATGCAGCGCTCGCGCATCTCCCGCAAGCCTTGTAGCATGGCCTGTCCAGACTGCACCACCTGCACACCGGCGGGCAGCGGCCCAGCGCGGTCGTCGGTCTGCACCTTCACCCCCACCTGCTGGCTCAGCAGCAACATTCCCTGGATGGCCGAGCTCGTCTGCTCGCATTCCTCACTCAGATCGGCACCGCGGAATCGCGTGTTTTCCTCCACATGGCGCCCCAAAACCTGCGTCAGAGATCCAGGAGTTCTGCTCGAAGCTCCGGTGATCGGCACGGGCGAGTGGTTCGCGCTCGCCCTTGTTTGTTCTAGGAGCGCCACAGCACCTTTTCCAGCAGGCGATTGTCCCTGCAGCTCTGAAGACTCCATCTCGACTCCTGCCCCGGCCTCACTCACTGCTTCGGTTGCCATCGTGCTCACCTGCGCCCCGCCAATACCGTGTCATTTGGGTGTTTCGTATCCATAGTCCAGGCCGCGCAGAACTCGGTTGCGAACGCCTTCATTGAAGGGATATGCATAAGCCTGTCCGACTGCGACCACGTGCATGGCGTTGAGTACGATGGCGCCGGTGAAAGCACTCGCGCCGGCCGAATTCGAACGCGCTTGCGCGTCAAGATACTTGTAGATGCGGCTGCTGGTGACGTCGTTGTTCATAGCGCTCAGAGCCGTCCAGGAGGACATAACCGTCACGACGGGCACAAGCCATGCCCGCCGATTGAGCGCACGAACATTGCCCGATTCGGATCCAGTGCCCAAGGCCTTGACGCCGAGAAATAGCAGCTTGGCGAGGTGGCCAATCGCCCCCATGAGCGAGCACAGGAGCGCGATGGGGGGAACAAGGGCGGCCCGCGCAGCATCGCGACCCATGTTCTCGTTGATGCCGCCCGTCTGGAACGCTTCCAGGGGAGCCGAATACCGCTGCAGTTGCTCGGCGGCCAGCGCCTGTACCAACGGCTTGTAGAACCGCGCGACAAATTGCTCGCCGGATTCGTAGCTCGGCGCGACCACGACCCCGGTCGGCAACTCGAGTTGTCGCCGTAGATCGGCCTGAATCGCCGGATGCAGTACGAAGTCCTTGTATTCGAGGCCGCCCGGCACGCGCTGCCCACCCACCCGAATGGAGCCATCGGACCTACGACGAGCCTGATCCCTCACCTGCTCGTCGATCGCCCTGTAGAAGGCAAGACGGTCGTAGGGCTGCCAGTCGGCCGGAATCGGCAGGTCCTTCCGGACCTGGTTGATGATCGTGGACCGGTAACGGACCGGCACTGTCCATGGCTTCCAGCCCCGGCGGGCGAGATCGCGCTCGTAGCGCTCCCAGGCATCACGTTGCTGGCGCCTGACCTCTTCATCGAGTTGCGGACTCGTCCCGTTGGCGTAGTTGGTCCACTGCTTGCGAACTTCCTTCATGGTCGCGCTGTAGCTGTCATAGACCCCCCGCGTCCCATAAAGCTCGCGTCCGGCCTGCTGTTCCAGCAAGGTCAGTTTTGCGTTGTCGATCTTTTCGTCCAGCCGCTCGATGGAGCTCGAGAGCAGCGGAAACAAGCCGAGGAAGGCCTTTCCCTCTGGTCGAGCGAAGACCTGCGCATCCTCGTCGCTGAGGCCATCAAGTTGCGCCCGCCCCTGCACCATGGCTCGCTGCAGTAGGACCAGGTTCAGTGCCTGGCGTCGAAACTGGGCGGTGCTGTTGTGGACTAAGGAGTCCACAACGAACTGCAGCGACAGGTAAACACCTCCGGCGGTCAGCAGGCACCAGAAGGTGATGCCCATGATCCCTGGACCTTCGCTGAAACTTCGCGACGATCGCAGGAGAAACTGCAGCACGAACAGTGCCGCTGCAATACCCGAGAGCAATCGGCCATACACCTCGATGTGGTGCACTTGATCGATCGTCGCGGCGCCGCCCACCACGTCGAGCAGGCGGGCGTTGAACGCCAGTTCAAAGGTGAGATAGATCGCCGTCAGGGCGATCAGGCCGAGCGTGGTTGGACGAGACATGCAAATTTACTGAGCGCTAGACGGACCGAACTAATCGTCTAGCTTGATGCGAACCTGAGAGTCCGATGTGTCCTTGGGAATGACAAGGTCCGGCGCCGGCGGTGCGGTACGAGGCGCCGGGCGACTCGGTCGAGGTGGGTCCGCGGTGGGGGTCGTCGATGAGCGCTTTCCAGCATCTGGTGACGCTTTACGCGGCCGGGCATCGTCCCCAGACTTGGTGGTCAGCCGAGTGGCATTGGGCTCTCGCGCAGGCTCGGGAGGGCGTGAAACTTCGTCGCGGATCATGCGCCCGTCTACGTAGGTGAAGCGCTTGATGGTTCGCTGAAGTGGAAACTCCAGCGAGAGCGATTCCCCCTTCTCCAGGATGTTCGGTTTGCCTTGGCAATCGCCGTAGGCATCCCAAGTGGAGGTCTCCGGCCCCCGCACTGAGATCAACTGGTACGCGTAAGGACAATTGGAGAGGGCCTTTTCCAGCAAAACCGTCGCGCGTTCGCCCATCTGGTCGATACGCACGATGCGCACGGCACTGCCTCGCCCCACGGGGATTGACTTCTGGATCATGTCGAGCCGAAGGACGTACTCGCCGTTGAGCAGGCGTAGCGTCCCCGGGTTTCCATTGGGCAGCCGAAAGACTTCCAGGATCTGACCATTGCGGGCCGCGTCCGCTGTGATCTCCGCCTGACTTACGGCTCTAGGTTTGGAAGGTGCGCACCCTGTGACCAGCAAGAGCAGCGCGGCCGCCGACGCACCAGCCAAGAACGCCTGGACCGGCGCGCGCAAGGGACCGCGCGAGCGAACAGTTGGTGCGCCTGCGCCCCGCACACGTTCGTTCAAGGGTGCGGCCGAGCCAAGTGAAATGCGAAGCAGGCTGCCAACTGGAAGGCAAGACCAGGCCGGCTTTTGCAGGCGGCCCGCGCCGAACGAAAGATTCATAGTAACAACTGTACTCAACATGCAGCGATGTCGAGCAACACTTGTTACTACGTTCGACTACCGTGTGTGCTTCACGATTGCCAACTTCGTCACGCGCGGCGCTGAATTCACGCGCCGTCTGCATGATCGGTCACGTCCGAATAGCGGGGGCGGGGCGGGTTCGGCTGGCGAAGAAACGCGTTCAGATGCGCCGCTAGAGCCCGCCAGGACCCGAGCGATGGACGACGCGGCCGATGATGGAGACGCCCTTCACATCAGCCGCAGACAACTCAAGTGTCGGAAATAGCTGGCTGTTGTTGGCCTCGATGCGAAGGCGACCGCCTGGAAGCCTGAAAAGCCGACGCACGCGTTCCTGCCCCTCGTAGAAGATGACGTAGGTCCTGCCATCAACCACCTCGGTTTGCTCGGTATCCACGACGAAGTAATCGCCGGGATAGAGCACAGTCTCCATGCTGTCGTCGCTCGCCTGGGCCCATGCCAGAGCGGCCGGCCTGGACTCGTCGTAGCGCATCCAACCCGTTGTAAAGGTGAGCACGTCGTGCTTCACCAGCTTGATTGACACTTTTCTTCTTCCTCTCGCCCCATCCGGGCCACGCTCGACATGCAGTCGAGGAAGCGCCACATAGGACCCCTCTGGTAACTTTTCTGGGTGCTCCCAGCTCCTGTGCGGCTGCGTGACCGCAGCGCCGGCCCCGCGGTCACGCGCCGATCTGCTGCCGTTGAGTCCGCCGAGTCCGGTCGGAACCGGTTCGCCCTTGCCGGAGCGCACCCATTCGTGGTTGACCTTGTCGAGCGGAAGAGCGGACAGGATCCGCTCCGTGTACTCAGAGCGGCGACTGTCTCGACGCAGCAGCGCATTGATCGCCGCCACGGGAACATTGGTTACCCTGGATATTTCGGGCGCCCGCAAGCCTGCCAATTGCAGAGCAGTCTTGAGGCGGGCGCCAAGATTCATGCCTCGATCGTAGCAAAGGGGCGGCAGGGCCGGCCGCCCTCGGCGCCTTCCCGCTCTCCGCCAGTGGCGCCAAATAACCCGCTATCGAGCGCCGATCACGACACCAATCACTTGGCAGTTGTGTGATTTAGTTGGCCGGCGTGCTTGTGGAGATAGCACTTGAGTAGTAACTATAGTTATTTTCAATTTCGAAGTTCCGGTTACAGTTGTTTCCGAGATTACCTCAGAGAGAGGGGGATCTCGGCGGAGTGCAGGCGTGGGGGATCGGGTCTCTCAAGCTCGCGCCCCGTCTGTGGCGGGACAAGCATCTAGCTTGTTCCATTTGGCAGGTCTCAAAACGATTCAATCATGACCCAAACTGCAGCAGCGACGCCTGAAGTGACCCAAAGCAAGACGCTCGCGATCCTTGCCCACCTAGGTGGGCTCTTCACCAGTTGGCTCGCCCCCTTGATCATCTATCTGATCAGCAAGTCCGATCCCTCTGCGCAGTTCACAAGCGCCAATGCCAAGGAGTCCCTGAACTTCCAGCTGACCGTGATCGGCTACTACATCCTGTGCTTCATCCTGTCATTCATCGTGATCGGAATCTTTCTTTTCTGGATCGTCATGCTGGCCAATCTCGTGCTGTGCATCGTCGCGTCCGTGAAGGCTAGCAACGGGACGCCATTCCGCTACCCGCTGACGATTCGCCTGATCAAGTAAGCGCTTAGAGCCGGTCGAGGGCACTCAATCCAAGGAGGGCGCACAGCACCCTAGTGGAGTCTGGCAGTTCATCCTGGTGCCCGCCTCTGCTACTCCCGGCGAACGCGCGCACAGACTTTCAACAGCACGCCGTGGAGTGCAGCTGCATTGCCCTCCCAGTGATTCCGATGAAATCGCGGGCCGCAATGCAGGACGGCGCTTCCGTTCCCACAGTTCAGGTGTGGACCGCCACATCATCGCGAGCCGAAGACCTGGACCGCGGTTCGATGAGGCCCTCGAACCCTCTTCATCAAAGATTCAAGTCAGTCGAACAACAAGCATGCAAGAAGCCCGAGCAATCTCACGTCCCAGTAGTTTTTCCTTCGTGGTTTGCGCCGCAGTGCTCGCCATGCTAGCGGGCTGCGTCGCGCCGCAGGCCAAGCAATCCGCGCAAGCGCCGACACCTGCACCTCAGGCTACCCCCCAGATGGGTCCACCGTCCGGTGGCATCCTCGTTCCGGCCAATACGGATCCGAACGCCGGCAAAGGCAAGAGGCCGCTGGACTACACCGCCGTCGTGAAGATGCTGCAAAAGGGGGCGGGTGACGAGGACAAGGAACTCGGACGGGACATCCTCTTTCCGGCGATGACCGCGCCGGAGAAGCGCGCTGGCTACATCGACATCAATCGCAAGAAGGGCATCTTTGCCCAATGCGCGGCCAGTCCCAATTTGGCCAAGGGCAACATGGTCGGGACCCTCATCGGCTCTGAAGTCTTCGATGACGCTCCGCCGGCTTTCATTCTTCGATTCTCGAATTGCCGCCCTGCGGGCTCCACTGCACGCAAGTGACGCACTGCAGGCATTCCCGATAGCGATCCGCGTCAACTTTTTGCGCCGCGCCGGTGGCGCTGCCTGAACTTTTATTTCCTGTCTTGAAGAACAGTGATTCAACCCATCGCAGCGATTCACTTCAACGGCGCTACCAACTGCACCAACAACCAACGAAAGAAGTCGGCGCCAAGCGCCCAAACACAAGTATGCAAAAGACTACGTTGCTCTTTAAGATTCTTGGGCTCCTCACCGTCGGCGCCTTGTCGCTGGCGCTGACCGCGTGCGGCGGTGGCGGCGGCGCTGGTGGCTCCGGCATCGGCGGCAATAGTGGTGGCACCTCCCTGGGTGGTGGCGGCACCAACGGCGGCCAAGCCGACGAAGACACCGCATCCACCATCGTCACGTCTGTGCCCGCGTCAAGCTACGCTACCGGCAGCGAAGAAGCCGAGGCATTCGAATACCTAAATGCCGAGCGCTCGACCTGCGGCTTTGGCAAAGTGGCGCAGAACGCCAAGTTGGATGTATCAGCTACCGGCCATGCCAACTACCTGATCTCCAACAACCGTGGCGGTCACTACCAAGACCCGAGTGAGCCCGGGTACACCGGCAACAGCCCCGGCGACCGCGCCACCAGCGCTGGCTACGCGTACTCAGTGATCGGCGACGACAACGTTGACATCTTTGGCCGCGCATCCATTGCCGGCTTGGGCGCTGACTCCATCCAGCAACTTCTCTCGGCGCCTTATCACGCAGCTTCGATGCTCTCTGGCGTTCGTGAGGTTGGCATCAAGCTGCTGAGCAGCGACACGGCGGGAACCACCGCGACGTTCGGGCCCCGCGCCATCGCAGAGTACGCCATTGGTGTGGCAAGCGACGTGAAGCCTCAACTGCCGGCCAAGAGCGATGTCCTGACGTACCCTTGCGATGGCAGCACTGCGACCGCGTACCAACTGGTCGGCGAAAGCCCGAACCCGATTCCCGGCCGTGACCTGGGCGCCAATCCGATTGGCCAGCCGCTCTATGTGATGGTCCGCGAAGGCCATACGGTGGCGATCACCTCGGCCGTCCTGGTCAAAGCATCGGACAACTCGCCGGTCACGCTTCGCCCCACGATGACGGCCGCCAACGATCCGCAACAACATCTGGAAGGCAACAACATTGCCATCTTGATGCCTGATGCGGCCCTGTTGCCCAACACGTCGTATTCGTACACGGTGTCGGGAACGAACGACGGCGTGCCGTTCACCCGCTCAGCCACCTTCAAGACCAAGACGGGCCCCATCTAAGGCGCTGACGAAAAAGGGGGGCACCACGCCCCTCACGCAGCGGCGATCCTCGGATTGCCGCTTGTTTTTGTGCGCGGCCCGCTTCTCTGCTGGCACCCGCTGCGTCCCGCAACACGAAGCAGTACCCCGAGGCAAACGCCGCTGGGACGAATAGCCAAGATCTCACCATGAAAACACTCGTCTCAAGGATCCTTCCTTGCTGCATTCTTGCCGCGCTCGCCGCGTGCTCCAACGGCATCGACAAGCCCCTCGTCACCGCGAAAGGCACCGACGCGTACCGCGCGTCGCTGGATGAGGCCGTGCGCGACATGGACAAACGCCAGATCGCCGCATTCGATTGGGCGGTGTCGAACCTTTCCATCGAAACGCTGAACGCACGCTATCCCAACCAGAGCGCCCGCAAGATCATCGCGGGCGAAGCGGATGCCGTGCTGAAGGAAGCACCGGAACGGATCGCCGGCCTCGAACAGGAAATGGCGGCTTGGGCCTCGGCGGCCCAGGAGATCTCCAAGGTCACGGCAGGCGACTTGTCATTCCGGTTGGAAAAGGACTTCTTCGGCCTACAGCCCATCATCCGCACCACCATCCACAACGGAAGCAAGCACGGCTACAGCACGCTGCACTGGTATGCGGAGCTTTACCTCGACGGGGCAACCAAGCCTGCGGCGAGCGCCGAACTGATTGACCTCTATAAGGATCAAGGCGGCCTCAAGCCCGGTGACCAACAAATCCGTGATTTCAAGGTCGGCTTCGTAAGCGGCGAAGATGAGTGGAAAACCATCGAGATCCAGAAAGCTTCGCAACGCGCGGCCAAGCTAGTCGTTATCCCGGAAAGCGCACAAGACTTCGGCGATCGCCTCATAGCCGGTCCGTCGCCCCAGAAGACACTGGCGGATTTGAAGACGAACCTCGAAGTGGCGCAACAGATCAAGAGGGACCTGTGAAGCTTCTGTTGGTCACTTGGGCGTTTTGCATCGCCGGGTGTGCGCCAGCGACCCTGCAATTCCGTGCAGAACGTCCCGTCCCTGAAGACCGGCTCGTCGAAGCGTTCCGGCCCTGCGTCGGCCCGACCGGGGTCGCACCCGCGGTGGCGAAACTCGCCCTTCCCTTCGTCTCTTCGTGGGACATCGTTGAATTCTCCACCCCAGGCCAGGTGTCGGACGGCCTCCATCACGCATTGCTGCTGAGCGCCGCCGTCGGACGGCCTACGTTCTGGAATCAGGCGGGATCGCGGGCGTCGGCCGCTGGTACGGGCCGCTCACCCTGGAGACGTCGTGCGTAGACAAGTCCGCCTACCCCCTGCCTTCACCGGCTTGCAGCAGCAACGTGGCTGGCATCTTGGCCGAAACCGCGCAGGAGCGGCAGAAGAAGACCGACTGGGCCATCCGGTGCAACCGTGTCTTGGTCGGAATGCCTGCCGCCGACGTGATCCGGTCGCTGGGAAGTCCTGCCCGCGTAAACCATCCTCTGGTAGATGAAGAGGAGTGGACCTACGGGTTGGGGGAGCGAAAAGAAACGGCAATCCTCCTTCGTGGAGGCGTCGTGCAAAGCATCCAGGAAACGCTCTACGAAAAGCCTTTTCGCTCGCGCGCACCCGCGATGTGAGCCACGTGGGATGAAGAAACAGATCGTGGGCGCCTGAGCCGCGCTCACCGGTCTGCCAACACGCACATCGGGAACTTGCGCGTAGTGAGGCCACTTGTCTGCTTCCGATAGTTCTTTCCAAGCACAGAAACAGAGCCCTAAGAATCATGAGCTTTTTCAAGCAGCACCGGTACGCACTCCTTTTGCTGGCCGTCCTTCTGACCGGCTGCGGGACGACGAATACCACGGTCGCCCCTGCCTCGCCGGACTCTGGATCGCCGGTTTCCATCGGGTTCTTCCGCGACTTTGATGAATCGGCATTTGCCGTTATTGAGCGGAAGGCTCATGGCTGGTCCCTGCGAAAACTCACCGCGAAGCGTCCGCTCCGCGAGAACGAAAACGAGGAGATCATCGCGATTGACGCGACAGGAACTCGCATGGAGCCGGCGTACACCGGAGCTTATTCACAGTTCAATCAGAAGGGTCAGCTGGTTTGGTTCGACTGCAGCGAGGTGATGACCGCTATCGCAGGAAAGAAGCAGGCACTTTCGGATTACAGCGGATGTGGCCCCAGCGCGCTGACGACGATCGATGTTCTTGGCACCGTTGGCAAGAACGCTGTAGCAGGTGTTCTCACGCTTGGCCTTGCAGGCGGCACCAAGCGGCAGATCGACACGGACGCAATGCGCATGGCTCTACAGCAGTCCGGCGCCGGTCAGGCCCTGCATGCCTATCTCGCCGAACTGAAGTTCCTGTCTGTCGCCGAACGAGACGTATCTACTGCCCTGGCCAATGCGAAATCCGCTGCGAGGCCGGTGATCAAGGTTTCAGATCCGAAGAAGCTTGTCATCGACGACGTTAAGGTCACGGCGCCACTGGACATCAAGGTCAGCTATGCCTTCGACCTGCAAACCGATGTGGACCTTCGCAACGATGTATCGCTCGCCAAGGCGCTACAGGACTTGCATCATCGGATTGAAGTCAAGAAAGCGGATCTTCTTGCCAACACAGCCCTCTCCATTTCCTGCGGCAGAGTTTCGACCAGTGGCTTTGAAGGGCGCTGCCGGCCGGAATCCGTCCTGGTTCGCCTGGGACAGGTCGCCCCTACATTCATCTTGACGGTCACGAGCAACAAGGACTACCTCGCGGCAAAGGCGGAGCGCGCGCGTCAAAAGGGAACCGCCCGTCAGCAGACAGGGGCAAACGGGGGCGTCGGCAAGGAGCCGCCGATCCGCAATCAACAGATCTGGCCCCAAGTCGGTGGGTCGGTTTCCTCGGATCCACCGAGCGGCCGGGTGGCGTATTGGAGCGGCGGCCTGGAGATGGTGGACGGCCGGACCATCTGTCGGTATCACCTGCCCGGGGGGGCCGATACGATCGTGCGCGAATCCGGTGGAACCTGCCCGCTCAGTATCGCAGTCCCTTGACTCATTTGGCGAAGGTGAAGGCCTTAGTTGGGCAACGCAACTCCACCAACTCCGGCGAAAGTTGCGGCCGAGTCTTGGCCTTCGATCCTCAACAAAACGAAGAACGCTGCCGACCTCGAAAAAGTTGGCGATGACTGGCGCTTGTAGAGGCTCACGGAACAACGCCCGGGTCGCGAGAACGACAACCAAGAGATCGTGGCAATTAACTCGACGGGCGCCAAACTTGAAAAGGAGTAGTGGATGACGAACTTGAAAAGGGCCGCAGTCGCCGCCGCCCTGACGGGCCTTTCGTGCGGCGCGATGGCCAACTGGGAACTGGTCCAGACAAATGACGAGGCCAAGCGTTACTACGATGCCGCCTCGGTGGAACGCACGGGTACGGTGGTCACCTTCTGGCACTTGTTGGACTTGGGGACAACCTCAATGGCTTGGCAAAACCAAGTGGACTGCAAAAGGAAGTCGCGTTCTCGCAATCTTCACGCGATCGTCTATTTGGGAGGCATGGGAATCGGCCGCGGCGCGGAGCTCCCAAGCGATCGCAAATGGGAGTCGATTCCTCCCCAATCGCCGGTCAATCAGATTGTTGAAGTAGTTTGCAAAACGTAGGGCCGACCTGTGCCGTTCACCCCGTTTCACATGGGCGTCGCACTGGTTGCCAAGCCTGCCGCCCGCCGGCATTTCAGCTTGCTCGCGTTCAGCCTCGCGCAGGTCGCGATGGATGTGGAGCCGCTCGTGGGCATGCTCCGGGACCAGGATGTCCTGCATGGGAGGAGCCACACCGTCGTCGGCGCGCTGCTGATCGGCATGGCCGTGGCCATGCTTGCGCCATTCGTACTCAGGCCGGTGGTGGCTTTCCTTCACCGGAAGGCGAAGGAGAACCGCCTGGAATGGATCCTGGATCCGCAGGCGCCGTCACGAGGCGCCGTGTGGGCGGGATCGTTGGTCGGGACGCTGAGCCACGTTGTGCTGGATGCACTGATCCATCACGACATGCGACCGCTGGCGCCGTTTTCGCAGGCGACACCGCTGCTCGGGCTGGTGGAGCATGACAGCGTTTACCGGCTCTGCGCCTGGATGGCAGCTGCGGGCGCAGCCGTGTGGGTGATCTCGCGCTGGCAGACGCGCAAGCGTGCGTAGCGCTTCCGCGTCCTCGTTCCATCGCCGAACATACCCGCAATTCCGTCGATCCCTTCGGCACAGGATCACCGCGGAGTGACATGTCGCGAACGGCCGCGTATAAAAACGTCGCAAGCCCGCTCCGGGCACGAAGCCGTAGATCCGGCTTGCCCTCCCCTTCGGCCGCTTTCGCTGCACAGCTGCAGTACGAGGGTCGCTCGCGGACGGCAGGGTAAGGCCCGTTGCAGTCCTTTGCATCTCTCCGAAGCCGTCGTTCGCATGGGGTCGCGAGGTGCGGCGCTCCTGACCGGCAGGACTGTCAGTCAGCTTGAATACCAAGCGCCTTCACCACCCGTGAGAAGCTTTCCAGGTCCGCAGCGGTGGTCTTCGACAGCGTCTCCGGTGCTCCGCCCAGGGGAAGTATGCCGAGCGCCTTCATCCGCGCGGCGACATCGGGCATCTTGATGATTTCGTTGAGATGGGTGTTAAGCGTCTTCACGATGTCGGCCGAGAGGCCCTTGGGGCCGTACAGCCCGTTCCAAGCCGACACCTCGACCCCTTTGTAGCCAAGTTCAGCGAGGGTGGGAACCTCTGGGGCCAGCGGCGTGCGATTCGCCTGTGCCACGGCCAACAGGCGCATTTTGCCGTCGGCTAAGTAAGGTGCCACTGGCCCGTAGGTGATCCATGTCAACGGCACGTGGCCACCGGCAACGTCGTTGAGGGCCGGCGCTACACCTCGGTAGGGAACATGATGGAAGTTCGCGCCTGTGGCCTTGTTGAACATTTCACCCAGGACATGCATCGGAGAACCACTGCCCGGGCTGGCGAAGGCCAGTTCGGTGGTCCTCGAAGCGTCCAACGCCTCCTTGAGCGTGCGGGCTGCGGTCCCTGGGCCGGCGGCGATGAACAGAGGTTGCGTGCCCGTTTCGATGATCGGCGTGAAGTCGTTCAGCACGTCGTACCCCGACTTAGGGCTCGTCTTCAGCACGAGTTGGGCCATTGCGAAGGTGCTCGGCGCCAGGAGCAGCGTGTGGCCGTCCGCCGCGGCCTTGGCTACATAGCTGCTTCCAATAACACCGCTGGCGCCAGGCTTGTTGTCCACCAGCACCGGCCGGCCAAGCCGAGTCGTCAGCTTCTCGGCCAATACGCGGGCCAGCACATCGGTGTCGCCGCCAGCCGGGTAGGCAACGACGATCGTGATGGGCTTGGACGGGTAGCCTTGCGCGAACGACAAGGCCGCCACAGCGCCCAGGCTCAGCGCGGTCAACAGGGACCGAATCGACTTTTTCACAATGCAGCTTCCTTTAGATTCTTCAGAGGGAGGAAAAAATATCTTGGCGACCGAGGGTGGCGAGCCGCTTCAGTTCGGCATAGAAGTGATCCACCTGCGCCTGCGCGTGCTCTCGCAGGATTCGATCGCGCTCGGCGCAGTCGCCACTCGTCTCCACTGCGCCGGCTTCCCCAACCTTGCGCGAGGCTTCCTGCACAAAGCGGCACATGGGGTAGCGGAGCGTCCCGAAGCGCTGCAACAGTGCATCGATGTCCAGGCACTCGTCCAATAGGTTGCCGAGCACCACGGCGTCCTGGATGGCCATCGCGCCGCCCTGTCCCATGAACGGGGTGGAGGCATGCGCCGCATCGCCAATCAGCAGCACCCGTTTCGCATGCCAAGGCAGCGGCAGCGCCACTTCTTCAACAGCGGTATAGATCACTTCAGCCTGTGCGTCGATCTGATCCAAGAACTGGCGAGCAGGGGCGCCGAATTCGGCAAACCGTTCGCGCATCAGTTCAGGCCACCTCGCGGGCTCGTAGTGGCTCCCCGCGGGTTCAGCAACCGTCCCGAAAAGGTAGAGACGGTCCTGACTTATGGGCATGATGCCCAGCCGCTTGCCAACGCCCATCATCATGATCTTGTCGGTGAGCCCGGCGGGGCGAGCATGAACGCTGCGCCATACGCCCAGGCCGGTGTATCGAGGGGTAATGTCGCCAGCCACCCACTGGCGGATCTGCGAACGGATGCCGTCGGCACCTATCACGAGGTCGAAGTGCTGCGTGCTGCCATCGGACAGCTCAGCCTGCACGCCATCGGACCGTGATTTCAAGCCGACCAGCCGCATGTCCAACTGCGCCTGCACTCCGAGCCCTTCGAGCCGTGCGGCCAGAACGCGATGAATGTCCGCCCGCTTGATCCCCAGGATCGGCGGAACGCCATCTGCGGGGCTGGGGTAATCTACATCGACGATGGGGTTGCCCAGATGATCCAAATAGACATTGCGACCGTGGGCAACAGGAAAGCCGGCGGCAAGCACTTCGTTCATCACCCCAAGCTCGCCAAACGACTGAAGTCCGTTGCCGTAGACAAATATGCCCGAGCTCTGGAATCGCCAGACGGGTTGCTTCTCGATCAGACTCACACGCACTCCGCGGGACGCGAGCGCGATTGCTGCAGCACAGCCGGCGATACCAGCGCCGACGATGAGAACGTCATTGAACGTGGTCTCGGCAAGACGCCTTGTGTGCGTCGGCGGAAAGATAGTGGACATGGTGATGAGACAACGGGCGTAGCGACGACGGATTGTCGGCAGCGTCGATGTGCCCCACAACCTCCGAAACGCCGGCTTCAGGCACCGACAGTACGGCGCCGCACGTAGGCCGTAGGTGTCTCGCCGGCCCAGCGGCGGAATGCACGGGCAAAGGATTTGTCCGAGTCGTAGCCTATAGAGGCCGCAACCTGCGCAAGGCTCTGGCGGCTATTGCACAGCCGTTCTGCGGCCAGCGCCATTCGTAAGGCGACCAGGTAGTCCATCGGCGTCACTTCCAGGCAGCGCCGGAACCGTTCGGTGAACACGGTTCGCGAGACAAGGCCAACCCTGGCCATCTGCTCCACGGTCCACGCCCGGGCAGGGTCGGCATGCAGATGTTGCAGCACTCGCGCGAGCGCGGGATCTTGCAGTGCCCTTAGCCAGCCCGTGGGGGCGCCCTTCGCATCGACGAGGTGTCGCCGCAATACATGCACAAGCAGGAGGTCCGCGATGCGGGCGGCGACGAGTTGCCATCCCGGCTGCTGGGCGAATGTTTCGTCGATCAGCGATTCGGCGGCCATTGCCAGTGCAGCCGTGCCGGCGACTTCCTCCTCGCGGATGATGATCAGCCCGGGCAGTGCGGCGATCAGTGCCGCTTCGCCCAAGGCGGGCATCCACAGATGCAGCGAGAGCAGTTCAGTGACCGGCCCCCGGCCATCGATCGAAAACGCCAGCGGATGATCGCCATGCTGACCAATCTGATGGCGTGCGATCAACGGCGCGAAAGGTTGCGGTGTGATGTTGGGGGCGGAGGCAACGGTGTGGGCGCCACCGTTTGGCAGTACCACGATGTCGCGCGGGCCGACGCGCTGGGGCTCCATGCCTTCCAATCCGATCCAGTAGGGCGCACCACGAGCCAGGCGGATCAGCAGGCCCTCCACCCCGAGCGAATTTAGTGCCCAGGGGGCTGCGAGTGTGAAGCAAGCCGTCGCCGCCCGCTCCGAACGGCAACTGGCGAGCACCTGGCTGAGCACATCGGGAGCTACTCCATGCGATGCCAGAGCCCGGTCATCCGACGTCCCAATCTTGAGGCTGGAAGCCATTGCATTTATCCAGTCACGGCTGCCCCGGCCTGCATCAACATCAGGGCATCGGCCTCGCGGAATCCATATGTCCGGTGCCCCTTCGCATCTTTCGCGACAGTGCTACGCAGGGCCCCACAAAGCGCGCACACAGGCAAGCGCAGGAGATCTTGATCATTTTCCTTCACCTTCTCAACTGCGTATTTCAGCGATCGTAGCCGGCGACCGCACGCGGCGGTGGGCAAGTCGTGTTCGGGATCACGTCGCGAGCGGGTCTATGCACGCGCCGGGCTCCATGGTGGCGCCCGCGAAGTCGTCAAGCAGCACCACGTCCGCGCCCGCCCGTTGCGCTAGGCGGCGGCTGAAACTGCCTACTGGGAGGTCGAAGGACAGCTAAGTGCCGCGCCGCGTTGAACGTCGCCTAATGGCCAATTCTGTTGAAAAACTCGGTTTCGGCGTTGCGACTCACTCGATTGCTGCGTAGGAGGCGTTAAAGGTGCACTCGACGTACCGCGCAGCCAACCTCAGCGCGAAACTCGCCTTGGCGCCTCTACGCGGCTCTGATGAGCATCGACGCAAGGCGCGGGCACCGCGCCTGACTTCTGGGTGTCGGCAAGTCTTGTCGCTCAATCGAGTTTTTCAACAGAATTGGCCGAACTGAGTCTTCGGTCATCGCCGTGCGAAAGGCGGCTCCCGCAGCAGAACGGCATTTCCCCTTCGGCCTTTGGACGGCAATTCCGGGCCCCAATCCGGTCAACCGAGGCGACGAATTCGCTGGCATAAAGCGGTCACTCAATGCCGTTTCATCTTCCGGGGTCGCGCGAGCCGCCGATGTAGGGCAGTGGCTGCCGGATCCGCGCCCGATACTGCCGTCGTGGCGAGCGGTTCGGCGCGGCCTCGGTGACCGCTAGGCGCGGCCGGACGGGCGGCGCGCGCCGCACACGGCCCTACACGAGGACTACGAGGCTGCTGCGCATACGGGCGGGCGACCCTCTGCGGTGACGCGTGGGGGTATTCGCGTCGGATGGTACAAGATGAGCTTGCCATGTTGGACGAGTTCGATGCGGCACGCTAAGTCTTTCGCGAGCGCGTCGCCGAACATGGCGGCGCATCGTCGACACGGCCGGCGATTCGGTGCTCGCCACGAGTTGCTTTTTCCCTGATCCCCACTTGTAAGTCGTCGTGCCCAGCCGCTAGGCCGGGCCGGTCGCACTTTGACTCAGGGCTTTGCGCTCGGCGTGGCCTTGCCACAGCAGCAAGAAGGCTCCAGACACAATCAGCGCCGCATTGCCTAGCGCTAAATGCAGTAGCGAGTCCCACAGCAGTGGCGCGATCAGGCCCGAACCCAGTGCCATGAGGGCGAACTGAATGAACATCTGGGTGGATGCGGCCAGGCCCGCGTTGTTGCCCACGGGCTGCAGTGCATGGCCCAGGAGTAGCGGCATGGACATGCCGATGGCATACGACCCCACCGCGAGGGGAAGCAAGTGCGCCAAGCCTGGAGGGACCGCACTTGCCAGCCCTAGGTTCAACAGGATGGCCAGCAAGAAAAAGCCATAGCTGATACGTATCGCGCCCCGCATGCGAAAGCGCTCCAGCCATCGTGGCAGGGTCGCAAAGCCCAGACTCATCGCCACCATGATCGGCCCGAAGACCAGATACATCTCCGTGACCGAACGGCCAAGCAGTGTCACGAGGAATTGCGCAGCGCCTGCCACATAGATGAACATGGCGACCCAATTGAGCCCATGCGCAAGCGACACGCGCATGAACTGTGCCGAACCAAACACGGCACGGTAGCCGGACAGGATGTTGCGGGCATTGAGGGGCTGACGACGCTCCGGCGGCAACGACTCCGGCAACTTGCGCGCGTACACAATCAGCATCAGCGCGCCGACCGCACCAAGAAAGGCGAACACCGCGCGCCACCCCCAGAATACGGTCAGCCAGCCCGCCAATACCGGCAGAACTATGGGGCCCGCGGTCTGGATCAAGCTGGTGCGGGCGATCATTTTCTGTGCGGCTTCGCCGCTGTACAGATCGCGGATGATGGCGCGCCCGAGGATCAGACCCGAGCCCGCCGCCAATCCCTGCACGATGCGCAGCGCCCACAAGTGTTCGATGCGAGTCGCCAGCAAGCATGCGAGGGAAGTCACGGTGAGTACCCCAAGCGAGGCGAGCAACACCACTCGGCGGCCCAACGCATCGGCCAGCACCCCGTGCCACAGAGCCATGAAGGCGCTGGCCAACAATGACAGGGACAGCACCTGCTGCGCTTGCGGTGGGGACGCACCCAGATCCTTCTGCAGAGCTGGCAACACGGGAATCAGCATGTCGTTCCACAGGGATGTAAGTACACCCATGAACCCCAGCAATAGCAGCATGTGTGCGGCCTTGATGGGGGTGGCCGGTGAGGGAGCGTCGGGTAGCGTCGCGCTGGCGGTCGTCATGGTGTTCTTCAGCAAAGATTCAGTGATCGAACAAGAACGACCGGCTTCGCGCGGCTGCTCTCGTCGTCAGAACGCTTTCGGCAGGAATTCATTGATCGAGTACGCGCCGTCTACGATGCTGTCGCGCAAGCCGTGCACGCGCGTCAGCAGGTGGTCCGCGTAGAAGCGTGCCAATGCAATCTTCTGTCGCATGAACTCGGCATCCTCGCCGTCGGCCCGCTTGCGCTCCGCCACCATCAGCGCGCGGCCGAGCTGCCAGCCCGCCACGAGATTGCCGGCCAGCATCAGATAGGGCACTGAACCGGCGTAGACCGCGTTGGGGTCGGTCTTGCCGCGGATGACGACGAAATCGACCACGTCGAGAAAGGCACGGCGCGCGGCAGCCAGGCGGGTGGCCACTGCATGCGCCGCCTCGTTGTCGCAACGGACCAGTGCCGTCTCCGTCGCCTCGATCTCGCCGGCAAGGGCTTGCGCGAAGGCACCGCCGTCGCGCGCCGTCTTACGGCCCACGAGATCGTTGGCCTGGATCGCGGTCGTGCCTTCGTAGATCGTGAGGATCCTGGCATCACGCAGGTACTGCGCCGCTCCAGTCTCCTCGATGAAGCCCATGCCGCCATGCACCTGCACGCCGAGGCTGGCCACTTCCACGCTCGCTTCGGTGCTGTAGCCCTTGACCAGCGGCACCAGGAATTCATAGAAGGCCTGAGCACGCTCGCGGACTTGCGCGTCGGGATGCGCGTGCGCGGTGTCGTATGCCGACGCGGCGGTGAGTGCCATCGCGCGACAGCCTTCGGTCAGCGCGCGCATCGTCAGCAGCATGCGGCGCACGTCGGGGTGATGGATGATCGCACCGGCGCCCGGCAGCGAGCCGTCAACCGGTCGGCCCTGTACGCGATCCTTCGCGTACGCGACAGCCTTCTGGTAAGCGCGTTCAGCCACTGCGATGCCCTGCACGCCCACCGCGTAGCGCGCGGCATTCATCATGATGAACATGTACTCCAGGCCGCGGTTCTCCTGGCCGACGAGGTAGCCCACGGCGCCTCCGTGATCGCCGAACTGCAGGACGGCGGTGGGGCTGGCCTTGATGCCAAGCTTGTGTTCGATGCTGACGCAGTGCACGTCATTCCGGGCACCCAGGCCTCCGTCGCTGCCGACCATGAACTTCGGCACAACGAACAGGCTAATGCCCTTGACACCCTCGGGCGCGCCGGTGACGCGTGCGAGCACAAGGTGCACGATGTTCTCGGCCATGTCGTGTTCGCCGTAGGTGATGAAGATCTTGGTGCCGAAGACCTTGTAGGTTCCGTCGGGTTGCGGTTCTGCACGGCTGCGCACCAGCGAGAGGTCGCTGCCGGCTTGCGGCTCGGTCAGGTTCATCGTGCCGGTCCATTCGCCCGAGACCATGCGCGGCAGATAGGTCTGGCGCAGTTCGTCGGAGCCGGCGATCAGCAGCGCCTCGATCGCGCCATCGGTGAGCAGCGGACACAGCGCGAAGCTCAGGTTGGCGCTGTTGTTGATCTCGATGCAGGCCGCGCCTATCGTCTTCGGCAGTCCCTGGCCGCCGAAGGCGGCAGGGTGCTGCAGGCCCTGCCATCCGCCTTCGGCATATTGGCGATAAGCGTCCTTGAAGCCGGGCGTCGTGGTCACGACACCGTCTTTCCAGGTGGAGGGGTTCCTGTCGCCCTCCGCGTTGAGCGGTGCGATCACGCCTTCGTTGAAGCGCGCGCATTCCTCGAGCACTGCCTGCGCGGTGTCGGCGCCAGCCTCCTCGAAGCCAGGCAGCGTGGCCACCTCGTTGAGTCCGGCAAGTTCGGTCATGCAGAACAGCATGTCCTTGATGGGGGCTTGATAGCTCATGGGGATTTCCTTGAATTCGATACTGGGTCAGTCCAGAGCCTTGACCAGTTCCGGCACGGCCGTGAACAGGTCCGCCACGAGGCCGTAGTCGGCCACGCTGAAGATCGGGGCTTCTTCGTCCTTGTTGATCGCCACGATCACCTTGGAGTCCTTCATGCCCGCCAGATGCTGGATCGCGCCCGAGATGCCGCAGGCGATGTAGAGCTGAGGCGCGACGATCTTGCCGGTCTGGCCCACTTGCCAGTCGTTCGGGGCGTAGCCTGCGTCGACGGCTGCGCGGCTGGCGCCCAGGCCTGCGTTGAGCTTGTCGGCGAGCGGTGCCATCACCTCGGTGAACTTCTCCGCGCTGCCGAGAGCCCGGCCACCCGAGACGATGATCTTGGCTGCGGTCAGTTCGGGGCGTTCGCTCTTGGTCACTTCACGGCCCACGAAGCTCGACTTGCCGCTGTCGGCCACGCCGTCCACGGTTTCAATGGCTGCGCTGCCGCCGGTTGCTGCTGCCGCATCGAAGCCCGTGGTGCGCACCGTCGCGACCTTGATGGCGTCGGAGCTTTGCACGATGGCAATCGCGTTGCCGGCATAGATCGGGCGCTCGAAGGTGTCGGGGCTGTCGACCTTGGTGATGTCGCTGATCTGGGCCACATCCAGCTTGGCGGCCACACGGGGCGCGACGTTCTTGCCGTTGGCCGTGGCCGGGAACAGGATGTGGCTGTAGTTCTTGGCGATCGCGAGCACCTGGGCGGCGACGTTCTCGGCAAGGTTCTCGGCCAGGCTCGGGCTGTCGGCCACGATCACCTTGGCAACGCCTGTCACCTGGGCAGCGGCCTTGGCGGCTTCGGCAGCGTTCGCGCCGGCCACCAGCACGTGGACATCGCCGCTCGCGCAAGCGATGCCTGCGGTCACGGTGTTCAGGGTCGCCGGCTTGAGCGTGGCGTGGTCGTGTTCGGCAATAACAAGTACGGTCATGATCAGATCACCTTGGCTTCGTTCTTCAGCTTGTCGACGAGGGTCGCCACGTCGGGCACCTTGATGCCGGCACCGCGCTTCGGGGGCTCGCTGACCTTCAGGGTCTTCAGGCGCGGCTTGACGTCCACGCCCAGGTCCTCAGGCTTCACGATGTCGAGCTGCTTCTTCTTGGCCTTCATGATGTTGGGCAAGGTCACGTAGCGCGGCTCGTTCAGGCGCAGGTCGGTGGTGATGACTGCGGGGAGCGAGAGGGAGATGGTTTCGAGGCCGCCGTCGACTTCACGCGTGACATTGACCTTGTCGCCGGAGACTTCGACCTTGGAGGCAAACGTGGCTTGGGGAAGATCGGCCAATGCAGCCAGCATCTGGCCGGTCTGGTTGGCGTCGTCATCGATGGCCTGCTTGCCGAGGATGATCAACTGGGGCTGCTCCTTGTCGACCAGCGCCTTCAGCAGCTTGGCGACGGCCAGCGGCTGCAGCTCTTCGGTCGTCTCGACCAGGATGCCGCGATCGGCACCGATGGCCATGGCCGTGCGCAGGGTCTCCTGGCACTTCGCATCGCCGCAGGACACGGCGACGACTTCGGTCACAACGCCTTTCTCCTTCAAACGCACGGCCTCTTCGACGGCAATCTCGTCGAAGGGGTTCATGCTCATCTTCACATTGGCGATGTCCACACCGGTGCCGTCGGACTTGACGCGCACCTTGACGTTGTAGTCAACGACACGCTTGACAGCTACGAGAACTTTCATTGCTTTATCTCCATCTATTTTCATAAACAAGTCGACAGCCCGTGCTTAGCGAACGAGCCGGCAACCGATCTTTGTCAGGCATCCATGAGCACCATGCCCATCGATTCAGCCACCATGACCGGGCGCTCCTGTGCTCCTTCGATGAAGGCCGTGTTTCGGCAGCGCACCAACGTGCGGCCAGGGCCCTTGGCCTCCACTTCGGCCAGCTCCACCTGGACCACAACGCGCGAGCCTGCTGGCACCGGTGCGAGAAAGCGCACCTTGTCGAATCCATAGTTCAGGACGTTAGTGGCGTCGTGCGGGTACACGCCCAACTCGAACTGCGCCGTGGGAACAAGCGACAGCAAGAGAAGCCCGTGTGCGATCGTGCTGGCGAACGGCGTCTGCAAGCGTGCACGTTCGACATCGACGTGGATCCACTGGTCATCGCCGGTGCACTCGGCGAAGTGGTTGATGCGGCTCTGGTCGAGCAGCGTGGAAGTCGAACAGCCGAAATCATGACCGAGGTGGTCATGCAGGGTGTCGACGCAGTAGTTTGTTGGATAGGCCAATGGAGGCTCCGGCAAGAAAATGGAAATGGGTTCGATGAACTTGTGCGCGCAAAGGTGCGCTCAGGCGGGTTGAGCGCCGTCGATGAGATGGCGCCCCGTGTCCCGTTCGTAGCTGCGCGAGGCCAGCACAAAGAAGACAGCCGCCGCGAGCGCCAGGACCGGTGTCAGCGTCAGCGCAACCTTCAGCCCAAATGTGTCCGAGAGCATGCCAACGATGATCGGGCCCGGAGCGAGGCCGAGCAGGTTGTTGGCCAGCGTCATCGTCGCAGTGACCGTCGCACGCACGCCGGGGTGAGTGACATCGCATGCGAGGGCCGTGGAGCACCCGCCCTGTGCGGCCGCAAACAGGGCGCCGAGGAAGATCAGGCCCAGTCCCAGCGGACCGGGCGGTAACGCAAACCCAGCGATCAGGGTCACTGCCGTGAGCACAGAATAGACAGCCGGTACCAGGGCGCGGCGCCTGGGATGCCGGGCGCTCAAGCGGTCCGCCATGCCGCCGCCGAAGATCATGCCGACGCCTGCTGCCAGCACTGCCACGCCAGCCATCAAGGCAGCCTTCTTGACGTCCATTCCGTAAAAGCGGATGAAATAGGTGGGCAGCCAGGCGATCAGCATCGCCGGCATCGCCATCTGAAGGCCGCTTGCGAGATAAGCGAAGTTGCCGGAGCGGGCGGCGAACACCTCGCGCGCCATCCGGGCGAGGCTCAATCGCGCCGTGGCGGCATTGCCCTTGCCCTGGGGAGCAAATTCGACCGTCTTGTAGTCACGCACGACAAATGGATAGATCAGTGCCAATACCAGTCCTGGCGCGCCGACGACGAAGAAGGCCATGCGCCAGCCCGATTGCGCAGCGACTGCGCCGCCGAGGACCACGCCGAGCACCGAGCCGAACAAGCTGGCCGACAGGAAAGCGCCCAGAACTGCCGCACGCTGCCGTGCGGGAAATACATGTGCCAGCAACGCGGCACCGGCCGCGCCGTAGGCCGCCTCACCCAGGCCCACGAAAGCTCGCGCCACGAGCAACTGTCCGTAGCTTTGCGCGAGGCCGCAGGCGATGGTCGCCAGGCACCACACGAAGGCCATCACCGTAATGCTCTTGACCCGTCCCCAACGATCGGCGATCAGCGAGATCGGCACCGTCAACAGGCCAACGACGAGCGCGACCACGCTCACCAGCATCCCGAGTTGCGAGTCCAGCAGCCCCCACTCGAGCTTGAGGACCGGAATCACGGCGCCGATGACCTGTCGCGACAGGTAGTCAGACAGCATCAGCCCGAAGGTGAGCGCAAATACCGCCCACGCATAGAAGCGCGATAAGCGGACTGGATCGTGTGAAGGTACGTGGGCCGCGGCGGCTGACACGGAGGGGTTCATGGCGGTTGTCTCTTGTTTCTTGTCACTTCCTGGACGAGACCAGGCCTCAGGCGGCCACGCGCATCGGTACGCCGCGCTGGCCCTGCGCGCGGTTCGGTGCGAATCCGATCCGCGCCAGCGTCTCTTCCGTGCTGCGGTAGGTCTCGCCGATCCGG
>NZ_JASZYM010000036.1:0-29491 GCF_030317005.1 Variovorax sp. J22R115
GAATGTTCATCTGGTTGGGTTCCTTGAGTGATCCGGGGGTTTGGCGATTCCCAGTCTCTCAAACTCAACTCAGATGAACAGATACAACCTATTGGGCCTTCACAGCTAGTCCGGGCGCCGCAAGGTGCCTGGGCGGAGCAAACTCCGGCCCATTCCAGTTCGGCGCGGTAGCGCCAGAAGGAGCGGGCATGAAAGTGACGATTCGATGCTTTGCGGTGGCGCTGGCGCTTCTCGCGGGGTGCGGAGGGGGCGGTGGCGGCGCCAACATGTCGGTCGCCGCATTGGGTGTCGGCGCCACCGCGACGGTCCCGACGCCTGCGCTTCCCCCGGCCCAGCCGAACGCGGGCAGTCCCGCGCAGCCTGCGGGGGGCGCTCCCGTGGCGCCGATGACCGTCAAGGTCACCGAGGTGGCGACGGGCCTTGATACCCCCTGGGGCCTCGCCTTCCTTCCCGACGGCCGGATGCTCATCACGCAGCGCGGCGGCCAGTTGAGGTTGCGCAATGCCGACGGTTCCCCCGTCAACGGCGGCGCCGATCAGATCAGCGGCGTTCCGGCTGTGGCGGCGATCGGGCAGGGCGGCTTGCTCGACGTCGCCGTCGATCCTGCCTTTGCCGGCAATCGCCGCATCTACTTCAGCTACTCCGAGCGGGATGGGTCGAATCCCAACCTCAACGGCACCGCCGTCGCGCGTGCCGAACTCGATGCGAACAACCGCAGCCTCGCCAATCTCGTGGTCATCTACCGGCAATCGCCCAAGGTGGACAGCACGGCGCATTTCGGTTCGCGCCTGGTGTTCGACCGCAACGGCTTTCTCTTCGTCACGCTGGGCGATCGGCTGCTGGACACGCAGCGGGGCTTTGCGCAGGACCTCACGCGCGGCAACGGCAAGGTCGTGCGTATCACCACCGACGGCGCCCCGGCATCGGGCAATCCGTTCGCGGCCACGGCGGGGGCGCAGCCGCACATCTGGAGCTACGGCCATCGCAATCCGCAGGGCGCGGCGCTGCATCCGGTGACGGGTGAGCTCTGGACCAGCGAGCACGGCCCGCAAGGCGGCGACGAGGTCAACCTGACCCTCGCCGGCCGGAACTACGGCTGGCCGGTCATCAGCTACGGGCAGGAATACGGCACGCTCACACAGGTCGGTGAAGGCACGGCCAAGGCGGGCATGGAGCAGCCGCTGACGTACTGGGAAAAGATCGACGGCTCCGCCTGGACGCCCGGAACGGCGAAGTCATCGATCGCGCCGAGCGGCATGGCCTTCTATACGGCCGACAAGCTGCCGGCCTGGACGGGCAATCTGTTCGTCGGTGCGCTCGCCGGCACGGCGTTGTGGCGGCTCACCCTCGACGGCAACACGGTGACGTCGCGTGAACGGCTTCTCGCCGATCGCGGCGAGCGCATCCGCGATGTACGGCAAGGTCCGGACGGATGGCTGTACCTGCTGACGGACAGCAGCAACGGGAAGCTGCTTCGTCTAGAGAGGTGAAGCTCGCCCCCACTT
This sequence comes from Variovorax sp. J22R115, assembly GCF_030317005.1. Lineage (NCBI taxonomy): Bacteria > Pseudomonadati > Pseudomonadota > Betaproteobacteria > Burkholderiales > Comamonadaceae > Variovorax > Variovorax sp. J22R115. Next base: position 1,506 of record NZ_JASZYM010000036.1, read on the forward strand.
GGGGTCAGGCGGAGCGCGGCGCAACAGCCAGCGATGTGCCTTCGTCGTCTTGCGGCGATCTCGCCAGGATGCGCTTGCGGACTGCGTAGATGTTGTTGCGCAGCGCATAGAGCTCGTCCGCGTAGGACAGCGGCACCGCCACCTTGTTGACCACCCGGTCCAGATCGTCCAGCTCCTTGAGCAACGCCTCGGTCGTGCCTTTTCCGGATTCGAGCCGCGACTCGACATCGCGCAAGCGCGCATACCAGCGGAAAACGCGGCGGCGCACCCGGAACTGATAGAGCGGGGGCACCACGCGGCTCAAGGGCAGCATCAACACCAGCAAGCCGCCCAGCACCAGCCACATCCGCTCGACCAGATTGCTGGCCCAGAAGGGGAGATAGCGCTGCCAGAACGGCGGCGTTCCGTTGATCGCGCGATCGCCCTCGGGGCTCACCGGCAGTTCGCTGGTGCGGGTGTTGGGGAAGTCGCGTGCACGGTTGAACCAGCCCGCGCCGCCGTGCAGGGTCTGCGCGCTTTGCGCGAACAGTTGCCGCAGCGCAGGATGCGTCTCCTCGCGCGCCAGCAACGACGTGGTCGCGGCAAGCAGCGACACGTCTTGCGACGGCAGATCGGACGCCAGGTCAACCACGCCGCGAGGCAAGGTCACAGGTTGCAGGAAGGCGAAGCGGCGCGAATAGGCATCGCTTTGCGCGAAATCCATCAGTTGGATGTCCGGCGCACGCAGCAGCCGCTGCACGAGCGGCGATTGGGGCGCCGAGGCCAGCACGATCACATCGAGCAGGCCGGCCTGCAGCGCCTCGGTGGCGGGCGTCTGTTCGAGGTTCGACAGCTCCAGGGTCGCCGAGTCCATGTGGTTGGCGCGGAACATCCTGTCCATGATGTCGGGCACGCCGCTGCCGGGCTTGTCGACGTTGATGCGCAGCCCCTTGAGTTGCGTGAGCGACGTGAGCGTCGCGGTCTTGCGGTCGATCTTGCGCGCCGCGTCGGTGCGATAGAAGAACCAGAGTGGCTCGAAGAACAGGCTGCCGAGCGAGGTGAGGCCGGCCTCCTCATCCTTCACGGGATCGGCACTGCCGCCGCGCACGAACGCCACGTCGGCCCCACCGTTGCGCAGCAACTGCAGGTTGTCCAGGGAGCCGTCGGTCGGCTTGAGCACGACCTCGATGCCGTCGGTCTTCAACGCCGCAGCGTAGCGCTTGCCGAACTCTGCGTTGGCGCTGCCGGCGGGCCCGGTGGCGAGCGTCACTTGCTTGGGCGGTTGGGGCTGGAGCCACCAGTAGGCTGCGACCAGCAGTCCGATGACGAGGAAGATCACCGGTCCGGCGGAAGCGATCAAGTCACGGATGGAAAGAAGGAAAAGGCGTATGGCTTGAGGCATGCGGTGACGTGGAACGGGCTCTTGATCTTGTTTGCGAGTGGCGCGGCAGCGGCATTTTCATTTGCTTTTGAGCTGACCCTCGTTACAAAGCGCTTGCGAATGAGGTGTGGGCAAAGGCCCTAGCAAGGCTTTGCGCAGGAGTCAATACACCCGGCCGGTTATTGATGAAGGCCTCTGGGGGGCGCCCAATAGCGAACACGGCACAGCTCAATCCCGACTGACTCTCGCTCGACCCCCTGCCCGACCATGACGAACCTCAAGACTCGACTGGCCTTCCTGGGAAAGCTCCTCATGGCACTGCTTGCCCTGGCAGTGCTGCTGCTGATTGCCGGCCATCACCTGTTCTCGATCATCTCGCCGCTGAAACTGCTTCTGTACGCGGGCTTCGGCACCTTGCTGCTGATTGCCGTCGTTGTCGTCTCGGCGATGCTGGGCGCCCGCTGGGACCAACGGACTATGCCTCACGGCGGGGGCCTCGGGCCCAAATCCGCCGCGGAGGGAAAGTAGCTCTCGCCGATGCGGACTGAGGTCGCTGCGCGCACGGCGCGCAGCGTCGCGATCGCCACGACTTCGGCCGCCATCGTGCCCAACACCGTCATGCCCGGCGCATCGCCTTCGAGCGGCACGCGCCCGGTGGCGAGCGCAAAGAGCGTGTCACCGTCACTCATGGTGTGAACTGGATTGATGGCGCGTGCGAGACCGTCGTGCGCGACGCTGGCCAGCCGGTTGGCCTGCACTTTGGTGAGCACGGCATCGGTCGCGACCACGCCCAGCGTGGTGTTGGTTCCGGCCAGCAGCGGCTTGGGCAACTCCCCGCGAAGCAGTGCGCGGCGCGTGTCGAGCAAGGCCCTGCCGTCCTCGGTTCGGGCGCCGGCGATGACTTGCGCGGTGTCGGGGTCGATCACGTCGCCCAGCGCATTGCAGGCGATCAGCGCACCGACGGTGACCCCATTGACGGTGACCGATGCCGTGCCGATGCCACCCTTCATCGCCCGATGTACGCCAAACAGCTTGCCGACCAGCGCGCCGCTGCCTGCGCCCACGTTGCCTTCGGCCGGCGCTGCGGAAGATGCGGCTTCGCAGGCCGCATAGCCGGCGGCGGCATCAGGCCGGATGCGGGCGTCGCCGACCGGCAGGTCGAACAGCACGGCGGCTGGCACGATCGGCAGCGTGCCGTAGCGAACGTCCAGGCCGATGCCACGCTCCTCCAGCCAGCGCGTCGCGCCGTCGGCCGCCGCCAGGCCCCAGGCGCTGCCGCCCGCGAGCACCACCGCATGCACCTGCTGGACGAGGTTGCCGGGCGCAAGCAGATCGGTCTCGCGCGTGCCGGGCGCGGCACCGCGCACGTCGACGCCGGCAACCGCACCGCCGCGCGTGAGGACCACGGTGCAGCCGGTGGGGCGGCGAGGATCGCTGTAATGGCCGACTTCGATGCCGGCGACATCGGTGATGGCGCCCGCTCGCGCGGTGGCGGGGGTGCCGGGAAGAGGCTGATCGGACATCGAATGATTATGGCGGGCCGTTGCGCTTCGATCGCTGAGATGCCACGATCGACCAACCTTGAAGTCACTTGAAGATTCCGCCATGGCCAACGATCAGGGCTACCGCATCGGCGACGCCGCCGCCCGCAGCGGCGTGAGCGCCGCCAACATCCGCTACTACGAAAAGGAAGGCCTCATCGCGCCGCAGGCGCGCAGCGACAACAGCTACCGCATGTACAGCGACGCCGACGTGCACCGCCTGCGCTTCATCCGCCTGTGCCGTGCCATGGACATGTCGCTCGACGAGGTGCGCACCCTGCTGGCGCTCGACCTGCGCAGCAAGGCCGATTGCGATGCCGCCTGCGTGGCGCTCGATGCGCATCTGGGCCACGTGCGCGAGCGCCTGCGCGAACTGCGCTCGCTGGAGAAGGATCTCATCGCGTTGCGCGACTGCTGCGACGGCACGGATGCGCAATGCCACATCATCGAGACGCTGCACGCCCGAGCCGACCGCCAGCCTCTCGCGAACCCGAGGCCCTCCAGAGCCGCGCGTCACGTCTGAGTTCGACCAGGGCGCCCTCAGCGGCCGCGCGCAGGCAGCGGCACACCCCGCTCGGCCATCACGTCGCGCAGGATGGCCGGATCGTCGGTGATGAGGCCGTCCACGCCCCAATCCATGAGCCGCGCCATGTCAGCGCGCTCGTTCACGGTCCAGGGCAGCACGCGGAGGCCGAGCGCCTGCGCCTCCTTCACCAGGGCGGGGGTGAGATCGTCGAAGGACGGGGACCAGACCACGGGCGCCTTGCTGTCCGCGGACGCAGCCTTCACCAGCCGCGGAGCTGAGCCGAAGTCCTCGATACGCAGGCCCGAGGTCCAGCGGCTGTCCTTCAGCGTGCGCGGGCTCGTGAGGTAGGCGCGCGGCAGTTGAGGCGCCAGTTGACCGACCAGTGTGAGCGAGCGCCAGTCGAAGCTCTGGATGGTGACGCGCTGGGACATGCCGGCCTTGTCGATCTCCGTCAGCAGCGCGCGGACCATCTGCTCGGGCGAGGCGGTTTCGTCCGGCCGGGCCGGCTCCAGCTTGGTCTCGATGTTGAAGCGAACCTGGTCCGCACCCAGTTCACGCGTTCTTTCGAACAGCGCGGCCAAGGTCGGGATGCGCTCGCCATCGTTGGTCAACTGCTTTGGGAAGGCCTTGCCGTAGTTGCTTGCGGGGTCGATGCGGCCGACGTCGTAGGTCTGCAGTTGCGTGAGACGCAGCGACCGTATCGTCGGCCCCTTCGACGCCAGGAAGGCACCGCGTGCGTCGCGCGTGTGATCGGGGTTCAACACCGTGTCGTGCGAGATGACCACGACGTCGTCGGCCGTGAGTCCGATGTCGAGTTCGAGCGTGGTGACGCCGAGGCCGACCGCCTTGGAGAACGCGGCCAGCGTGTTTTCCGGCGCGAGGGCGCGGCCGCCGCGATGCGCTTGAAGGTCAATGGTCGGCTTGGCATCGCGCACGGGCGATGCACAGCCTGCGAACATCGACAGGCAAAGCAAGCAGGGCGCGAACCTCCAGTGTTTCATCCTCATTTGAGTTCTACGGTGATTCCGTCATCTTGCACCGTGATTGCACCGATCTCGTAGGTCTTGCGTCCCACGGTCAACTCTTCGGCCGTGAAGGTGCGCAACGCCTGGTCTCGCAGAAGCTCCTGTGCCACCACGGCGCCGATGTTCTGCAGGCGCTCTGCGTCGCGGCCCGTCACGCCCTGCAGTTCGAGCCGCTCCGCCTGCGGCCGGTCCAGCCGCAGGGCGCGAGTGGGTGCGTCGTACTTGAGCGCGCTGCTGACCGAGACGATGCCCTCTACCGTCTGAGGCTGCAACAACGGGCTCGAGATCGACAGCACCGCCGTGATCGCCGCGCGGTTGCTGCGCGCGTCCAGCCCCAACCGCGGATCGCGCAGGCCGACCGTGAAGATGTCCGCGTAGCGCTTCTGCACCGGAAAGCGCTTGGCGATCTGCGCCTGCAGTTCATCGCGGCTCGCGGTGTATTCGCTGGTGAAGAAGTTGAATCCGGCCAGCGCGGCGAACGGCGCGGGCATCGCGCACGCACCCAGCAGCGCGCGCAGGAGGGTACGGCGGGAGCGGAGGCGGAATCGAAGAGGAGAGCGGTTTCGCATACCGCTCGGAGCTTGCCACAGGCCGGGGGTTCCCCGGCCGACGTCCGCTCAGTCGTGCAAGGACGAAAGGAACTGTTTCAGTTCCGCGGTCTGCGGATTGCCGAACAACTCGGCCGGCGGACCCATTTCGTGCACGCGGCTCTGGTGCATGAAGATCACGCGATCGCTCACCTTGCGCGCGAAGCTCATCTCGTGCGTCACCATCAGCAGCGTCATGCCTTCGTCGGCAAGCGACTCCACCACGCGAAGCACCTCGCCCACGAGTTCGGGGTCGAGCGCGGAGGTGATCTCGTCGCACAGCAGCACCGCCGGCTCCATCGCCAGCGCGCGGGCGATCGCCACCCGTTGCTGCTGGCCGCCGGAGAGCTGGTCGGGCATGGCGTCGAACTTCTCGGCCAGCCCGACGCGCGTGAGCAGCTTGCGCGCCTGCGATGCGGCCTCGAGGCTGCTGCGCTTCTTGACCAATGTGGGCGCGAGCATCACGTTGCGCCCGACCGTCAGATGCGGAAACAGGTTGAAGCTCTGGAAGATCATGCCCACGTGCTGGCGCAGTTCGCGCATCGCCATCGCGCTCTCGTGCAGCAGCGGCTTGCCGTCCACCGTGAGCGAACCTTCCTGGAAGACTTCGAGCCCATTGATGCAACGCAGCAGCGTGCTCTTGCCCGAGCCGCTCTTGCCGATGATCGCGATCACCTCGCCGCGCTTGACCTCGAGGTCGATGCCCTTGAGCACCTCGTTGCTGCCATAGGACTTGCGCAGGGCGGTGATCCGCACGATCGGCGCCGCGAATGCGCTGGCGCTGGGGACGGGGGCTTCAGCGACGAGCGCCATGGATCTTCCTCTCGAGGTTCTTGGCGTACAGGCTCACGGGAAAGCACAGCACGAAATAGAGCAGGGCGACGCAGCTGAACACGACGAAGGGCTTGAAGGTCGCGTTCGAGATCATGCTGCCCGCCTTGGTGAGTTCGACGAAGCCGATGACCGAGGCCAGCGCCGTGCCCTTGATCACCTGCACCAGGAAGCCTACCGTCGGCGCCACGGCGATGCGCGTGGCCTGCGGCAGGATCACGTGGCGCATCTGCTCACTGAAGTTGAGCGCGAGACTGCCGGAAGCCTCCCACTGCCCCTTGGGAATGGAAGCCACGCACCCGCGCCAGATCTCGGTGAGAAATGCGCTCGTGTACAGCGTGAGCGCCACCGATGCGGCGGTCCACGCCGAAACGTCGATGCCGAAAAGCGCGATGCCGAAGTAGGCCAGGAAGAGCTGCATCAGCAACGGCGTGCCCTGAAAGACCTGCACGTAGAGGCCGATCAGCCGTTGGGCCAAGCGGCCGCCGGACAGGCGCAGGAAAAGCAGCAGCCCTCCCACCACGCCGCCGCCGACGAAGGCGATCAGCGACAGCACGACGGTCCAGCGCAAGGCCAGCAGCAGGTTGCGCAGGATGTCCCAGAGGGAGAAGTCGGTCATGCGCGCCTCAGCGTCCGAAGAAGTACCTGGGCCCGGCCCAGTTGAGCAGCCGGCGTGCGCCCACCGACAGCGCGAGGTAGATCACCGTCGCGATGATGAAGGCCTCGAACGCGCGGAAGTTGCGGCTCTGGATCAGGTTCGCGGCATAGCTCAGTTCCTCGGTCGAGATCTGGCTGCAGACGGCCGAGCCCAGCATCACGATGATGATCTGGCTCACCATCGCGGGCCACACCTTCTTCATCGCTGGCGGTAGCACCACGCGCATGAACACCTGCACCTTGTTGAGCGCCAGGCTCACAGCCGCCTCGATCTGCCCGCGGGGCGTGGCCTCGATGCCGGCGCGGATGATCTCGGTCGCGTAGGCGCCGAGGTTCATCACCATCGCGATGATCGAAGCCACCTCCGGCGAGAGCTTGAAGCCCGCAGCCGGCAGCCCGAAGAAGATGAAGAACAGCTGCACGATGAAGGGCGTGTTGCGGATCAGCTCCACGTAGCTGCCCACGATCCAGCGCAGCCACGCAGGGCCGCTCGCGCGGGCCCATGCGCAGGCGACGCCGACGACCATGCCGATCACGGTCGCGATGGCGGTCAGGCCCAGCGTCCACAGCACGCCCCTGACGAGCAGGGGCCATTGGCCGAGGACGGCGCCGAAGTCGAATTCGATGCCCATGTCGATGGCTATCGCACGCTCAGACCGGCAGGTCGCCCGCGGGGCGGCCCAGCCATTTCTTCGCCATGGCGTCGAGCGTGCCGTCCTTCTTCGCGCCGGCAATGATGTCGTTGATCTTGGTCTTCAGCGCATCCTCGCCCTTGGCGATGCCGATGAAGCAGGGGCTGTCCTTGAGCAGCAGCTTGTATTCGGCGCCGAGCTGCGGGTTCTTCTGCATCATGTCGCCGGCGACGGCCGCGCTGGTGGCGATGGTCTGCGTCTGGCCCGCGACGAAGGCGGCGATGGTGGCGTTGTTGTCCTCGAAGCGCTTGTAGTCGACGTTGGACGGCGCCACCTTGGCCAGCTCCTGGTCTTCCATCGCGCCGCGTGTCACAGCCACGCTCTTGCCGCCCATGTCGGCAAAGCTCTTGATGGCAAGGTTCTTGGAGGCGTACACCGCCTGGAAGAAGGGTGCGTAGGCGGCCGAGAAATCGATCACCTTCTCGCGCTCGGCGTTCTTGCCGAGCGTGGAGATCACGAGGTCCGCCTTGCGCGTCTGCAGGTAGGGGATGCGGTTGGCGCTGGTCACGGGCACCAGCTCGACCTTGACACCCAGCTTGCTCGCGATGAGCTGGGCCATCTCGACGTCGAGGCCTTGCGGCGTCATGGTCTTGTCGACCGAGCCGTAGGGCGGGTAGTCCGTCGGCACGGCAATTTTGATGGTCTTGGCCTTCAGGACGTTGTCGAGCGCATTCTGGGCGTGCGCGGCACCGACGCTGAACAGCGCGGCCGCGGCGAGGATCGACGCAAACTGGCGCTTGGAATACTTCATGGCAGGGCTCCTGGGTAAGTCGATGGTTGCTTCCACCGGCTGTACGCAAGAGCTGTGCCGGTTCAGTCCATCCGGGCGCCGGAGGCCTTGACCGCTTTCTCCCAACGGGGCGTTTCAGCGACCAGGAATTTCGCGAAGTCCTCGGAACCGAGGAAGGCAGGGTCAGCGCCTTGGCTCACCATGCGGTCGCGCACCTCGGGGCTGGTCAGCACCTGCTTGAACGCGTCGCTGAGCTTGGCGACGACGTCCTTCGGCGTGCCGGCGGGCGCGAGAAAGCCGTAGAACCCGACCACCTCGAAGCCCTTGATGCCGGCCTCGATCACCGTCGGCACATCGGGGAGGGCGGGGTTGCGCGTGGCGCTGGTGACGGCCAGCGCACGGACCTTGCCTTGCTTGTGATAGTTGGCCGCCTGCGGAATCGATTCGGCCATGAACTGCACCTGCCCGCCCATCAAGTCGGTGAAGGCCGGCGCACTGCCGCGATAGGGGATGTGGACCATGAAGATGCCCGTCGCGTTCTTGAACATCTCCGGCACCAGGTGGCTGATGCCGCCGTTGCCGGCCGAGCCGTAGTTGATCTGGCCCGGCCGCGCGCGGGCGTAGTCGACGAACTGCTTGAGACTTGTCACGGGCAGCTTCGGCGTCACCAGCAGCGCGAGCGGCTGCATGGCGGTGCGAGCGATCGGCGTGAAGTCCTTGAGCGTGTTGTAAGGCAGCTTGGCGTAGAGCGCGCCGTTGATCACTGCCACGCCCGTGTTGGCCAGCATCAGCGTGTAGCCGTCCGCCGGGCTCTTGGCGACGGCCTCGGCGCCGACCGAGCCGCCTGCGCCGGGCTTGTAGTCGACGATCACGGGCTGGCCGAGCACGGCCTGCAGCTTGTCGGTCAGCAGGCGTGCGTGCTGGTCCAGCGGCCCTCCGGCAGGAAAGCCGATCACGACCTTGATCGGTTTTTCGGGAAAGGCGGCCATGGCTGTGGCGCAAGCCGCCAAGCACAGGACCGCCGCGATGCCTTTGCGGGCGATGTTCATGTTTGTCTCCTCGTTGAGCGAGGGATCATAAACAGCGCCTGCCTACGCGGCCCCGCGCTGGATTCAGCTCTTGAGCGTGGCTTTCAGCGTGATCTCGGGCACGCTGGCGAGCGCCTTCGACAGCGGGCAGCCGGCCTTCGCGCCGGCGGCGAGTTCCTGGAACTTCGCTTCGTCGATCCCCGGAATGCTGGCTTCGAGTTCGAGCTGGATGCGGTCGATCTTGAAACCGGGACCGTCCTTGGCGAGACGCACCGCCGCCTTGGTGTCGATCGAATTGGCGGTGAAGCCCGCGCCTTCGAGCGCGAAGGCGAACGCCATCGTCAGGCAGCCGGCGTGCGCCGCGCCCAGAATTTCTTCCGGGTTGGTGCCGCGCTTGTCGTCTTCGAAGCGGCTCGCGAATCCGTAGGGATAGTCCTTGAGCGCGCCGGTCTCTGTGCTGATCTGGCCCTTGCCGGTCTTGCCGGCGCCTTCCCAGTGAACGCTCGCGTGCTTGTCTGCAGCCATGTGAACTCCTTGGTGAGTGGGTTGAACGGAGCCTGCCGTTGTACGGCATATCGGCGGCGCCGTCTGTCGGCCTTTGGTGCAACAAAGTGGTGACCCTGGCGGCCCTGGCGAGTCACCGATGTGACGGCTTCGGGGCTTCCCCGATGCAGGCGCCTCGCGGGGCGTCGTAGGCTCTCACGCTGTTTGGAGACTGTATGGATCGCCCGCACTACAAATTCTGGCCCCAGCGCCTGCCCCGTTCGATCACTGTGCCCGCCACCTCCCTGTGGCACAACCTCGCGACCGCCGCCGCACGCTACCCCGACAAGGCCGCGCTCGTCTTCTTCGGCAGCGAGATCACCTACCGCGAATTCGCCGCGCAGGCCGAGCGCCTCGCCGGCACGCTGCATGCACTGGGCGTGAAACGCGGCGACCGGGTGCTGCTCGACATGCAGAACTGCCCGCAACTCGTGATCGCGCATTTCGCGATCCTGCGCGCCAATGCCGTCGTGGTGCCGGTCAATCCGATGAACCGTGCCGAGGAGCTGAAGCACTACATCACCGACCCGGATGCGAAGGTCGCGATCACGACCGGCGATCTGGCGTCCGAACTCGCCAAGGCTAGCAACGCGCTCGAGCCCAAGGACCGGCTCGCGCACATGATCGTCACCCAGTTCACCGACACCTTCGACGCCGAAGTGACCGGCGACGAGGCGCCCGCTGCGGCCTGGCGCGACTGGCTGCTGACGCGCCACCCCTTGCCCGCGCTCGAAGGCGGCGCCGTCATGGCGTGGACCGATGCGATGAATGCCGGGCACCCCGCGCCCGAGCACGTGGTCGGTGCCAACGACATGGCCTTGCTGCCCTACACCAGCGGCACCACCGGCCTGCCCAAGGGCTGCATCCACCACCATTCGAGCCTGATGCACAACGCCTTCGCCGGCCAGATCTGGGGCCTGGGCTCGTCGGAAGCGGTGGTGCTGGCGGTGGTGCCGATGTTCCACATCACCGGTGTGGTGAGCATGATGCACACGACGATCCTCATCGCGGGCACGCTGGTCATCATGCCGCGCTGGGACCGCGACGTCGCCGGACGGCTCATCTCGCGCCGCAAGGTCACGAGTTGGACCAACATCCCCACCATGGTCATCGACCTGATGGCCAGCCCGAACTTCGCGAACTACGACCTGAGCAGCCTCGCCTACATCGGCGGCGGCGGTGCGGCAATGCCGCAGGCCGTCGCACAGCGTCTGCTGGAGCAGTTCGGGCTGAAGTACCAGGAAGGCTACGGACTCACCGAAACCGCCGCGCCATCGCACGCCAATCCCTTCGAGAACCCCAAGCAGCAGTGCCTGGGCATTCCCTACATGAGCACCGATGCACGCGTGGTCGACCCCGACACGCTGCAGGAAATGCCCATCGGCGAATCGGGCGAAATCATCATCCACGGCCCCGAAGTCTTCCAGGGCTACTGGAAGCGCCCCGACGCGACGGCCGCAGCCTTCGTCGAGTTCGGGGGCAAGCGCTTCTTCCGCTCGGGCGACATGGGCCGCATGGACGAGGACGGCTACTTCTTCATGACCGACCGCCTCAAGCGCATGATCAATGCGAGCGGCTTCAAGGTCTGGCCGGCCGAGGTCGAACTGCTGATGTTCCGCCACCCCGCAATCCAGGAGGCCTGCGTGATCGCGATGAAGGACGCCTATCGCGGCGAATCGGTCAAGGCCGTGGTCGTGCTGCGCCCGACGCACAAGGACACGACCGAGCAGCAAATCATCGACTGGTGCCGCGAGAACATGGCGGTCTACAAGATCCCGCGCGCGGTGCAGTTCGTCGATGCCTTGCCCAAGAGCGGCAGCGGCAAGGTGATGTGGCGGCTGCTGCAGGAGGCGGAGAGCAAGCCCTGACGGGACCGGCGCGAGAGCCTCGCTCCGTCAGCTTTCCAATCGCGGGCCCGCGTAACCGAGCTTCGCGCTGGTGGCCTGCGCTTCACGTCGAACAGCCGTCGCTATCGGGCCGTTCGTGGACGGATCGAAGCCACCACTGGCGCCAAGGGCAGTGATCACGGCGCACACCCGGCCGGTGAAGTCGAACACGGGGGCGGCCACGGCGCTGATCCCGCGCAGGTAGACATCCTTCACGACCGCGCAGCCGGCTGCCCTGACTTCGCTTTGCAGACTGTCGATCGGATTCGGCATCGGCAGAAGGGCGAGCATGTCGGGTGTCGCGGCGGCCAGCTCTTCTTCCGCCAGGGTCCGCACGCGGGCCTCGTCCAGCAGTCCCAGGAAGACCCGGCCGGTCGCTGACCAGACCAGCGACATCACCGAGCCGGCGCGCACATTGACCGTCACGGGCAAGCCAGGCTCCTCGAAACGCATGATGGTGGGCCCCTTGTTGCCCATGAGAGCGACGAAGCAGGTGATCTCCAGGCTTTCCCGCAGTCGGACCAGCGCCGGTTCGGCGAGGCGGATGGGCTCGGCCTGGCGCATCGCCGTCAAGCCAATCTGGATCAGCTCGGGTCCGAGGAAATAGCGCTGGGAGCTTGCGTCCTGGTCGACCAGACCCTCCTGGATCAGGCTCGCCAGGTAGCGATGCACCTTGGCCGGGCTTTCCCCCACTTGCGCGGCCAACGCGGACAGGCCCGCACTGCCGCCCATGCCCGACAAGGTCTTGAGCACGGCCATGCCCGTTTCTGCGGACTGGACGCGCTGCCGGCGCTCCAGCACTCGCGGGGCGCCGGCGTCCAGCGCTGGATCGGGCTTCTTGGTCTTGCTCATGGCGTTTGATCCTAATGAGGGGAAGCGGGGCGGTAGAAACCCCATGTTTTGATTACGCATAGCGTATAACAATTACGCAAATCACTCCTAAGGATCGACCCGATGAAGAAGCTTCTTGTCGCGACGCTGCTGGCGTTGCCCGTCCTGCACCTGCCCGCGCTCGCGCAACAGGCCCCGGGGACCTTTCCGACCAAGCCGGTCCGATGGGTCGTTCCCTATGCGGCGGGCGGCGGCTCCGACTTCCTCGCGCGCACCATCGGGCAGACCTGGTCGACGCAGGCGGGCCAGCCGGTCCTGGTCGACAACAAGCCCGGCGGCAACACGGCGCTCGGTGCTGCCGAGGTCGCGCGCGCCGCGGCGGATGGCTACACGGTGCTGTCGGCAGACAACGGCACGCTGGTCTTCAATCCGGTGCTCTACAAGGCGCTCAGCTACAGCCCTACCAAGGACCTTGCACCCGTCACGCTGATGGGGCGCTTTCCGATGATCCTGGTCGTCGGTCCTGGCATCGAGGTCAAGGACGCCAAGGATTTCATCGCCCAGGCCAAGGCCAAGTCCGGCGGCTTCAACTACGGTTCGGCCGGAGCGGGAAGTCCTCACCATCTGGCGATGGAACTGCTGAAGTCTGAGGCCGGCATCGAGATGGTCCATGCACCGTATCGCGGCGCCGCGCCGGCCCTGGCCGACGTGGCCGGCGGCCAGATCCCGGCCATGATGGTCGACCTGGCCGCAGGCGCCGGCTTCATCAAGGGCGGCAAGGTCAAGGCGCTGGCCGTGGCAAACGCGACCCGGCTGCCGCAGTTGCCGGACGTGCCGACCTTCGCTGAACTGGGCTACAAGAATGTCGAAGCGGCGGCGCTCGTCGGCATGGTGGTGCCCGCAGGCACGCCGCCCGCGACCATCGCCGCGATCAACAAGCAGGTCGTCGAGGCGATCCACGACCCGGCCGTCAGCAAGCGGCTGGTCGACTTCGGTGTCGAGCCGGTCGGCAACACGCCGGCGCAGTTCGCGGAGTTGCTGAAGGCCGAAACCACCAAGTGGCAGAAGCTCATCCGTGACCTGAAGATCTCGCTGGACTGAGGAGGCGCCGCCATGAGCAGTGTGGAAGTCCCGCGTCGAACGACCGGTTGCCCCGTGGCGCATGGTGCGCTGTCCGCCGAGCGCACGCCGACCGGGTGCCCGGTCAGCCTGCGCGCCGCCGACTTCGACCCCTTCGAGGACGGCTACCAGCAGGACCCGCCCGAGTACGTGCGATGGGCGCGCGAGAAGGAGCCGATCTTCTGGAGCCCGAAGCTCGGCTACTGGGTGGTCACGCGCTATGACGACATCAAGGCGATCTTTCGCGACAACATCACCTTCAGCCCGTCCATCGCGCTCGAAAAGATCACGCCGACCGGCGACGAGGCGAACGCGGTGCTCGCGTCCTACGGCTTCGCGCTGAACCGCACGCTGGTCAACGAGGACGAGCCGGCGCACATGCCGCGCCGCCGCGCGTTGATGGACCCGTTCACGCCCGAGGAACTCAAGCACCACGAACCGATGGTGCGACAGCTCGCGCGCGAGTACGTCGACCGCTTCATCGACGACGGCCGCGCCGACCTCGTCGACCAGATGCTCTGGGAAGTCCCCCTGACCGTGGCCCTGCATTTCCTCGGCGTGCCCGAAGAAGACATGGACACGCTGCGCAAGTACTCGATCGCGCACACGGTCAACACCTGGGGCCGCCCGAAGCCGGAAGAGCAGGTGGCTGTCGCGCATGCAGTTGGCAACTTCTGGCAGTTCGCCGGCCAGGTGCTCGACAAGATGCGGCAAGACCCCGAAGGCGGCGGCTGGATGCAGTACGGCCTGCGCAAGCAGCGTGATCTGCCCGAGGTCGTTACCGACTCGTACCTGCACTCGATGATGATGGCCGGCATCGTCGCGGCCCACGAGACCACGGCCAACGCTACCGCCAACGCGATGAAGCTGCTGCTGCAGCACCCCGACGCCTGGCGCGACATCTGCGAAGACCCGAGCCTGATCCCCAACGCGGTCGAGGAATGCCTGCGGCACAACGGCTCGGTCGCGGCATGGCGCCGCATCGTGACAGCCGATGCGCAGGTGGGCGGCGTCGATCTTCCTGCCGGCTCGAAGCTGCTGATCGTCACCTCGTCGGCCAATCATGACCAGGCCCATTTCGCGGACGCCGACCTGTTCGACATCCGGCGCGACAACGCGAGCGACCATCTCACCTTCGGCTACGGCTCGCATCAGTGCATGGGCAAGAACCTGGCGCGCATGGAGATGCAGATCTTCCTGGAGGAGTTCACGCGCCGGCTGCCGCACATGCGCCTGTCGCCGCAAGAGTTCTCGTACGTGCCCAACACCTCGTTCCGGGGGCCGGAGCATCTGTGGGTCGAATGGGAGCCGGCCCACAACCCCGAGCGCACACAGGCCGCGCTGCGCGATCCCGAGGTCGCCGTGCCCGTGCGGCTCGGCGAACCCTCGAAGGGCGCGATCACGCGGCCGGTGGTTGTCGAGAGCGTCGCGCGGGTGGCGGACGGCATCGTCAAATTGCGGCTCGTCGCGCCGGACGGCCGGCCGATGCCGCGCTGGACGCCAGGTTCGCACATCGACATCGAATGCGGCCATCCGGAACGCTCGCGGCAGTATTCGCTGTGCGGCGACCCCGACGACGTGAGCGCGCTGGAGATCGCGGTGCTGCGCGAGCCCGACGGCCGTGGTGGCTCCGAGTGGGTGCATTCGAACGTGAAGGCCGGCGACAAGCTCAAGATCCGAGGTCCGCGCAATCACTTCCACCTCGACAAGTCGGCGAAGAAGGTGATCTTCATCGCAGGGGGCATCGGCATCACGCCCGTGAGTGCCATGGCCAGACGCGCAAAGGCTCTGGGCATCGACTACGCGCTGCACTACAGCGGTCGTTCGCGCGCCAGCATGGCGTTGGTCGACGAACTGGCCGGACTGCACGGTGAGCGATTGGTCGTCTACGCCGGCGACGAGGGCCGGCGCAATGATCTGATGGCGCTTCTCGCCACGCCCGAACCCGGCACCCAGATCTACGCCTGCGGACCGGTGCGGATGCTGTCGGCACTGGAGGCGCACTGCGCCGCGTGGCCCGAGGACGCGCTGCATGTCGAGCATTTCGAGTCGACCCTCCGAACCCTGGACCCCTCGCGCGAACACGCCTTCGACGTCGAGTTGAAGGATTCGGGCATCGTCGTGCACGTGCCGGCCGACCAGACCGTGCTGAGCGCTCTGCGCGCGGCCAACATCGACGTGCAGAGCGATTGCGAGGAGGGGCTCTGCGGATCGTGCGAGGTGCGCGTGCTGGCCGGCAAGGTCGACCACCGCGACGTCGTGCTCACGCGCGCCGAACGCGAGGCCGACACGAAGATGATGACGTGCTGCTCGCGCGCCTGCAGTGGTGGCGGCAGGCTGGTCCTGGAACTGTGATCGGCCGATCCGCAGGCTAGCCGCTGAACTCGACTTCGGCCTCGATCTCGACCGGAATGTCGAAGGGCAGTTCCGCCAGGCCGACCGCGCTGCGCGCATGGGCGCCGATTTCGGGGCCGTAGAGCTGGATGATGAGGTCCGAGAACCCGTTGATCACGGCCGGCATCCGATGGAAGCCCGGCGCCGTGTTGACCATGCCGAACACGCGCACCCAGGCCGTGACGCGGTCCAGGTCGCCGATGGCGCGCTGCAGGCTCGCAAGCATGCCGAGGGCGGTGAGCCTGGCTGCCTGATAGCCCTGCTCGATCGTGAGTTCGCGCCCGACCTTGCCGAGCGGCTGGGCGAGCGTTCCGTCGCTGTTCTGCGGTCCATGGCCCGAGATCAACGCCCGCTGGCCCGAGAGGCGCACCCAAGGAAAAGGCAACGACACGCCCGGCGGCATCGCGATGGGCGGAGGCAGCACCAGTCCCAGCGATTGGAGTTTGCTTTCGATGCGATTCATGACTCACCTCGCGCCCTGACATCCGCGACCACACGCGCATACCGCTGAAAGCTCCAGTACGCGCTGGCCCAATCCATCAGCACCACGATGCGGTTGCGAAAGCCGATCAGGAAATAGACGTGCGCGAACAGCCAGAAGAGCCACGCCATGCGCCCCGAGAAGCGAAGGGGGCCGAAGGGCGTGCCCAGGTCGACGACAGCCGAATTGCGGCCGATCGTCGCCAGGTTGCCGTAGTCGCGATAGCGGAAGGGCTCGGTCGGCTGGCCCGCGATGCGGCGCAGGATGTTGTCCGCCGCGGCGCGGCCCATCTGCTTGGCGCCGGGCGATACGCCGGGCACCGGCTTGGGCTCCCTGCCGGGACGGTGGCTCAGCGCGGCCGCGAGATCGCCCACCACGCTGATGTCCGGATGACCCGGCAGGCTGAGGTCCGCGAGCACCTTGACGCGGCCAGCGCGGTCCGTCTCCACGCCGATCGCATCGGCGAGCAGGCGACCCAGCGGCGAGGCGGCGACGCCCGCCGCCCAGACCACACAATTGCACTCGATGCGGTGGCTGCCCACGCCTGCGCCGCCATCGCTGAAGGGCGATTCGACCTGCAGGCCGGTCGCATCGACGGATGTCACCCGTGCGTTGAGGCGCACCTGCACGCCGAGCTTCTGCAACTGATCCTGCGCGCGCTGGCTGAGCGACTCGGGCATGGCTTGCAGCACGCGCGGGCCGCCCTCGATCAGCAGCACCTCGGCGCTGCTCGGGTCGATGTGGCGGAACTCGCCTTCGAGAGTGTGGCGGGCGATCTCGGCGAGCGTGCCGGCCATCTCCACGCCGGTCGGGCCGGCGCCGATCACGGCAAAGGTCAGCAAGGCTCGCCGGCGTGCCGGGTCTGACTCGATCTCGGCCGCCTCGAAGCTCAGGAGGATGCGGCGGCGGATCTCGAAGGCATCGGCCAGCGTCTTGAGGCCGGGCGCCATCCGCGCCCAGTCGTCGTGGCCGAAATAGCTGTGCGTCGCGCCGGCGGCGAGGATCAGGTGGTCCCAGACGAGATGGGCGCCGTCGGCCAGGCGCACTTCGCGTGCCACAGGGTCGATCTGCGTCACTTCGCCGAGCAAGGTTGTGACATTGGGTTGCCGCCGAAACAAGAGCCGCACCGGTGCTGCGATCGACGGCGCGGCGAGGCCTGCGGTCGCAACCTGGTAGAGGAGGGGCTGGAACAGGTGGTGGTTGGTCTTGTCGATCAACGTGATGTCGACGTCCGCGCGCTGCAGCCTGCGTGCGGCCTCCAGTCCGCCGAACCCGCAGCCGACGATGACGATGTGGGGCCGGCCTGTTTTGCTCATTCGCCGGATGATACGCAGGGCCTTGGCACGCGCGAGCGACTTGTGCCAAAGTGTCGCGTTCCGCTGCGCCGGCGTCGCGGCCCACCCGCCGCGCGATCTTGTCCTACGGCGTCGGCCTGTGTGCATGGGCTAAAAAACCGTTCAAACCAAAATTGGAGCTCCCATGAACTTCATCCGGCCGGCTTTGCCGGCGGCGGACGAACTGCGCGATCGTTTTCGATCGGTTCGCGCGCACAGCCTGGCGCTGGCAGCTCCGCTGTCGGCCGAAGACCAGTGCATCCAGTCCATGCCCGATGCCAGTCCCACGAAGTGGCACCTGGCGCACACCACCTGGTTCTTCGAGACGGTGCTGCTGCAATTGCATGCGGACGGCTATCGCGTGTTCGACCCGCGCTTTCACTATCTCTTCAATTCCTACTACGAGGCACTGGGACCGCGCCATCCGCGGCCGCAGCGTGGACTGCTGACGCGGCCGTCGCTCGACGAAGTGCATGCGTATCGCCGCCATGTCGACGAGGCGGTGGATGCGTTGCTCTGCGGCGCGCGCGAGGACGACTGGGTGGCGATCGAAGGCATCGTCACGCTCGGCCTGCACCACGAGCAACAGCACCAGGAGTTGATCGTCACCGACATCCTGCACGCGCTGTCGTGCAATCCCTTGATGCCGGCGTACCGGGCGGCGACGGCGCCGGTGTTGCGGCTGGCATCCGTAGCACCCGCGATGCGATGGCTGTCACAACCCGGCGGCGTGGTGGAGATCGGCCATGGTGGCGCAGGATTCGTGTTCGACAACGAGACGCCGCGCCATGCCGTGCTACTGCAGCCTTACGCCATCACGGACCGGCTCGTGAATTGTGGCGACTATGCGCAGTTCATCGCCGACGGTGGCTACCAGCGGCCCGAACTGTGGCTCTCCGACGGCTGGGCGGCCGTGCAGGCGCAAGGGTGGCGTGGTCCGGCTTACTGGCTCGCGCCGGACGATCCGCGCCTCGCGCACCAGGGTGCGTCGGCCGGGTGGCAGGTCTTCGGCCTGCACGGCGTGCGGCCGCTGGAAGCAGGCGCACCGGTTTCGCAACTTAGTTTCTACGAGGCCGCCGCGTATGCGGAATGGGCCGGGGCGCGTCTGCCCACGGAGTTCGAATGGGAGGCTGCGCACGACGCATCGGGCATCTCGCAGATGAGCGGCCACGTGTGGCAGTGGACGCGCTCTTCCTATGACCCGTACCCGGGCTTTCGCCCGCTCGCGGGCATCGCGGCGGAATACAACGGCAAGTTCATGGTCGGCCAACTCGTGCTGCGCGGCGGCAGCGTCGCCACGCCTGACGGGCACACGCGGCCGAGCTATCGCAACTTCTTCCCGCCGGCCGCACGCTGGCAGTTCTCGGGGCTGCGGCTCGCGAAGGACCTCTGATGGGCACTCCTGCATTCAATCTCCACGCATTCCGGGCTGCCCAACGGGCTGCGCCTCTCTCCGACTTCGCTCGCGAACTGTTCGCGGGTCTCAGTCTGGGGTCGCGGAGCATCTCGCCGAAGTTTTTCTACGACGTCGCGGGCTCGGCTCTGTTCGATCGCATCTGCGAGTTGCCGGAGTACTACCCGACACGCACCGAAGTGCGCATCCTCACCGAATCCGCGGACGAGATCGCGGCGCAGATCGGCCCCAACGCCGA
Source organism: Variovorax sp. J22R115 (assembly GCF_030317005.1). Lineage (NCBI taxonomy): Bacteria > Pseudomonadati > Pseudomonadota > Betaproteobacteria > Burkholderiales > Comamonadaceae > Variovorax > Variovorax sp. J22R115. Next base: position 20,723 of record NZ_JASZYM010000036.1, read on the forward strand.
GATCGTCGAGTTCGGCGCGGGATCGCTCACCAAGGTGCGGCTGCTGCTCGATGCGCTCGAAGCGCCGAAGCGCTATGTGCCGATCGACATTTCGGGAGAGCATCTCGAAGCGGCGGCGGCGCGTTTGCGCGCGGACTATCCCCATGTCATCGTCCAGCCTGTCGTGGCCGACTACACGATGCCGCTGGTGCTGCCCTCGCGAGACAAGGGCGCCGGGCAGCGGGTGGGGTTCTTCCCGGGCTCGACCTTGGGCAACTTCAGTCCTGACGAGGCCCTGGCTTTCCTGCAGCTGGCGCATCGGTTGTTGCGCGGAGGCGGCCTGCTCCTCGGCGTGGATCTCGTGAAGGACCCGGCCTTGCTGCACGCGGCCTACAACGACGCGCAGGGCGTGACGGCGGCCTTCAACCTCAATTTGCTGCGGCGCGCCAATGCCGAGCTGGATACCGACTTCGATCTTGGCGGGTTCACGCATGCGGCCTTCTACAACTCGCCGATGCGTCGCATCGAGATGCACCTTGTGAGTCGCCGGGCGCAGACCGTCACACTCGATGGTCAGCGCTTCGTCTTTGAAGAGGGCGAGACGATCCATACCGAGAACTCGCACAAGTTCACCGTGGAAGGGTTGCGCACGCTCGCCGTCAAGGCCGGCTTCCGTCCCGCTGCCGTGTGGACAGACCCTGATCACCTGTTCAGCGTTCACTGGCTTCAGGCCGCCTAGCTCGACCCGCGAAGGGAATGTGCTACTTTCGTGGATTGGCGGCGCATCGCGCCACGGAGTCAAGAAATGAAAGCAACCTGGAACGGCGTCACCGTCGCCGAGAGCGACGACACTGTGCTCGTCGAAGGCAACCACTACTTCCCGATGGATTCGCTCAACCGCGACCATGTGACCTTCAGCAACCACAAGACGACGTGCGCATGGAAGGGCACGGCGAGCTATTACTCGCTGCTGGTCAACGGCGAACTCAACACCGACGCCGCGTGGTACTACGCAGATCCCAAGCCGGAAGCGGAGATGGTCAAGGACCGCGTCGCATTCTGGAAGGGCGTGAAGGTGACGGAGTGAGCACTGCGTTCAGCCCACCTTTCACACCGCCCGATCGACTCGTTCCCACCTTGCGCCAGGACGGCTATGCCGTGCTGAGTCCGCAGGGCGTGGCCGACTGGCTCGGCGCGCCGCTGGCGCAGCTCGATGCCTTGCATGTCGATTGGGCACACCTGCCGGCCGACGAATACCTGAAGGACGGTGGCCGCTATCGCACGCGCCGCCATGCCTGTTTCACGGTCGATGAGGCCGGCGTCGAGCAAGTGCCGCATCGCGCGCATTGGCAGCCGGTCGAATACAACGCATTGCATGGCGGCATGCAGCGCTGGTTCGCGCCGATGGAGGCAGCCACTGTTGCACAACCGATCTGGCAGCGACTCATGAGCGGACTCGGCAACGTGACGAGCGGCTTGCGCGGCACGCAGCGCTGGTATGTCGAGGCGCACCAGTTCCGCATCGACACCACGGACGGCATCGGCCGCCCGACGCCGGAAGGCGCGCACCGCGATGGCGTCGACCTGGTCGCCGTCGCGCTGGTCGGCCGTCACAACATCAAGGGCGGCGAAACACGCGTGTTCGAAGCCGGCGGACGGCGCGGCGAACGCTTCACGATGACCGAGCCATGGTCCTTGCTGCTGCTCGACGACGCTCGCGTGATCCATGAATCGACCCCGATTCAGCCGCTGGTTGAAGGCGAGCCCGGCTGGCGCGACACGCTGGTCGTGACCTGCCGCGCCGGTGCATTCCAGGGCGATTGAGTTCGAGGCGCCGACCGTAGACGTCCTACATCCGAAGCCCCGGGCTTGGATGTAAATTCGAGGCCCGATTCGCCCGCGAATCCTGTGCATGAAAGAGGTCAGCCATGTTCAATCACATCCTGGTCCCGATCGACGGGTCCGAAACGTCGATGCTGGCGGTCAGCAAGGCCAGCGGGCTGGCCTTGGCCTTCGGCAGTCGCATCACGCTCATCCACGTGGTGGACAACTATCCTTTCATCGGCGTGGGCGCTGACTACGCGCTCGGCCAGAACGAATACCTTGCCGCTGCCACCAGCAGCGCGAATGCCGCGCTGGCGCGCGGCGTGGCGGCGCTGGCCGCCGAGGGCCTGCACAGCGATCAGCGTGTGATCGACGGGCACGTGGTGCACGAAGGCATCGTCGATACGGCCATCGCGATCGGCGCCGACCTGATCGTGATGGGCTCGCACGGCCGAACAGGCATCGAGAAGCTCCTGCTCGGCAGCGTGACGCAGCGCGTGCTGCAGGACGCGAAGGTGCCGGTCCTCGTGGTGAAAGGCGACCTCAGCTAGGGATCGCCAACTGACGCCCCATCAGGCGAAAGGCGGCGGGCTCTCGAAGCGGCAAGGCTTTCCATTGGCAGGGTGCTCGAATTCAAGCGTGGTCGCGTGCAGCAGCAATCTTGGCGCGCGGCGTTCAATGTCTTCATGCCCGTAGAGCGCGTCGCCGAGGATCGGATGGCCGATCGACAGAAGGTGCACGCGCAATTGATGGCTGCGTCCCGTCAGCGGCTCCAGCCACAGGTGGCTGGCCCGGCGTTCGGGCAAAGACTGCTTCACACGCCATCGCGTCTGGCTGGGCTTGCCGGCCGGGTCGACCTTCTGCAAGGGCCTTCTCGGCCAGTCCGCGATCAGCGGTGCATCGATCAATGACCATTCGTCGGTCATCGGCAGCAGGCCGTCGACGATGGCTTCGTAGCGCTTGCTCACTTGCCGGTTGGCGAAGGCGTCGCCGAGCGCGCGCTGCATGGCCGGGTTGCGCGCCATCAGGACCAGGCCGCTGGTTGCCATGTCGAGCCGGTGCACGACCAACGCGTCAGGCCAACGCCGCGCGGCGCGCGCGCTGAGGCAGTCCTGCTTGTCCTCGCCGCGGCCGGGCACGCAGAGCAGGCCGGCGGGCTTGTCGAACACCAGCAGGTGCGAGTCTTCATGGATCAGGTGCAGGTCGGTCATCGCAGGCGGAGTCTAGAAGCACCGGGCGGCTCGGCTATCCTCGTCGCGATGTCCGTTGCAGCCGCTCCCCCCAGTTCTTCCAGGTTTTCCGATCTCACGCGCGAGCGGCCCTTCATGCAACTGTGGGTTGCGCGGCTGTTCGGCACCGCCGCGAGCCAGATGCTGCTGGTCGCGATCGGCTGGCACATGTACGACCTGACCCAGAGCGCGTGGGACCTGGGGCTGGTCGGCCTCTACCAGTTCGTCCCGGCGTTGCTGCTGGCCTTGTTGGCGGGCCATGTGGTCGATCGGCGCCACCGGGGACGCATCGTTGCAGTCTGCTTCGCGGTGCAGGGCGCGGTGGCGCTGGTGCTGCTGCTCGCGGTGCACGTTGCGCACGATACGCGCGGGCTGCTGCTGGGCCTGTCCCTCGTGCTCGGCGCGGTCCGCGCGTTCCAGATGCCGGCGCAGCAGGCGCTCACGCCTTTGCTGGTGCCGCCGTTGCTGCTGCCGCGCGCGATGGCTTTCAGCTCTGCCGGCATGCAGGGCGCCATCATCGGTGGCCCGGCGTTGGGCGGTCTGCTGTTCGTGGCGGGCATGGGCGTGGTGTACGGCGCCGCCTTTGTCTGTTTCGTGGCGGCTGCCGCGCTGGTGATGCGCCTGCATTACGTCTACAAGCCGTCTGCGCGGGAGCCGGTGACGCTCAAGACCGTGCTGGCCGGCGTCGACTTCATCTGGAAGCGCAAGCCCGTCCTCGGCGCCGTGTCGCTCGATCTCTTCGCGGTGCTGCTGGGCGGCGCCGTCGCGCTGCTGCCGATCTATGCCAAGGACATTCTTCATACGGGGCCTTGGGGGCTGGGGCTGCTGCGCGGCGCGCCGGCGATCGGGGCGCTCTTCATGTCGATCATGCTCACGCGCCGGCCGATCGAGCGCCACGTGGGCCGTGCGTTGCTGATCGCGGTGGCGATGTTCGGCGTGTGCATGATCGTCTTCGGCATCTCGCGCAGCTTCATCGTGTCGTTGATCGCGCTAGCAATCTCGGGCGGTGCGGACATGGTCAACGTGGTCATCCGGCAGACGCTGGTGCAGCTCGAAACGCCTGACGCGATGCGCGGCCGGGTGAGTGCGGTCAACTCGATCTTCATCGGCGCGAGCAACCAGCTTGGCGAATTCGAGTCGGGCGCCACGGCGGCGTTGCTGGGGCCCGTGGGGTCCGTGGTGGTGGGCGGGGTGGGCACCGTGCTGGTGGCGGCAGCCTGGTTCCGGTTGTTTCCCTCGCTCGCGCAGCGGGACCGGCTCGTCAAGCTAGAACACTGAGAACGCGTAAGGCACGTCGAGCGTCACGTCGCCGAGCGGTTCGGCCACGCAGGGCAGGATCCAGCCTTCGGCCTTCTCGTCGGCGCTCACGCCCGGCCATTCGATGCGGTACCGGATCTCGCCGGCCACAAGCTTGCAGAGACAGGTCCGGCAGGTGCCGTTGCGGCACGAGCTCGGCAGTTCGATGCCACCGGCGTCGGCGGACTGGAGCAGGGTGCGGTCGGGCTCGATCTCGAAGGTGAATCCGCCCGGTTCGACGTGCGCCTTCATCACGGCCGATGCGACGGCGATTGCTGGCGACGCTGGTCGCGCAGCATGAAGAGGTAGAGGCTCTCGACCTTCTCGCGCGCCCAGGGCGTCTTGCGGAGGAACTTGAGGCTTGACGCGACGCTCGGGTCGCTGGTGAAGCAGCGCAGCGGAATCCGCTCGCCCAGCCCTTGCCAGCCGTATTCCGCCTGAAGCGCGGTCACGATGGCTTCCAGCGTGAGGCCGTGCAACGGGTTGCGCGGCTGTTTCGCTGCTGGCGTGGGCTGCGCAGGAGCGTTCACTGCTACTTGTTCTTGAGCTTGCCGCGCGGAATGACCGCCGTCGTCACCGTGCGGACCGGCTCGATGCCGGCGCCCGGCGGCTTGGGCGGAGAAGTGTCCTTCTTCGGTTTCTTGGCTTCCTTGTTCGTGCGCTGTTGACCTTTGGCCATGTAAATCTCCGGATAGATGCGAATGCGGCGGTCAGTTTAGCCTCGACGTTCCAGACTTTGGCTGCGCGGCGACAATACGGCCCTTTACGTTCGTTCCCCCGCATTCATGTCCGATTACGAAGTCCGCCCCGCCACCCTGCGCGATGCCAAAGCCATCGCCGAAGTCCACGCCGCCGCCGCCCGGGCCGCCTACGAAGGCATCCTGCCCGAGGACCAGCTGCGCGCCCTGGCGCCCACTACGCGCGAGGCCAAGTGGCGCGAAGCGATCGAGTTCAGCGAGCCGCAGGTCCAGGTTGCAGAGATCGATGGCGAAGTGGTGGGATTCGTCGGCTTCGACCGGTCGCGCGATCCCAAGACGCCGTCGACCACCGGCGAGATCTGGGCCATCTATGTGAAGCCCGAGCACTGGGGCAAGGGCGTCGGTGTCGCGTTGTGGGACGCCGCGCGCGACGGCCTCGAGGAAGAGGGCTGCACCGTGGTCACCGTCTGGGTGCCGCTGCGCAACGACCGCGCGATGCGTTTCCATGAACTCGCAGGCTTCAAGCGCGAAATGAAGACCGCCAAGACCACGGCATTCGGAGCCGTCAAGATCGAGGAAATCCGCCTCAAGCGAGCCGTTTGATCGGGCGCGCAGACAATGGCCACCAGCCTCCTGCTGCTGCTCGACGACATCGCGACGGTGCTCGACGATGTTTCCGTTCTCACCAAGGTCGCCGCCAAAAAGACCGCGGGTGTTCTGGGCGACGACCTCGCGCTGAACGCCCAGCAGGTTTCGGGGGTCAAGGCCAACCGCGAGTTGCCGGTCGTCTGGGCGGTGTGCAAGGGCTCGTTTGTGAACAAGGCGATCCTGGTGCCGGCCGCCCTGGTGATCGGGACCTGGCTGCCCTGGCTGGTGACGCCGCTGCTGATGATCGGTGGCGCATTCCTTTGCTTCGAAGGCTTCGAAAAGCTGGCGCACAAGTTCCTTCACAAGGATGAGCACGCGGCCAGCACGACGGCCCACGAGCGGGCGGTGGCGAGCGAGGAGGTCGACTTGGTCGCGGTCGAGAAGGCGAAGATCAAGGGCGCGGTGCGCACCGACTTCATCCTCTCCGCCGAAATCATCGCGATCACGCTCGGCACGGTGCAGGGCCAGCCTTTCGTCACGCAGCTGTCCGTGCTGGTGGGCATCGCGCTGGTGATGACGGTCGGCGTCTACGGCCTCGTGGCGGGCATCGTGAAGCTCGATGACGCGGGGCTCTACCTGAGCCAGCGCCAAGGCGCCGGCTCACGCGCCCTGGGCCGCGGCATCCTGGCGGCGGCGCCCTGGCTCATGAAGGGTCTGTCCGTCGCCGGCACGGCCGCCATGTTCCTCGTGGGCGGCGGGATCCTGGTGCACGGCGTTCCGGCCGTCGGCCATGGAATCGAGTCCTGGACCTCTGGTTTCGGCGGGTTTTTTGGCGGGCTGGCGTCCATGGGTGCCAGCGCCGGCGTCGGCATCATCGCCGGCGCCATCGTGCTGGCCGGCGTCGAAGTCGTGAAGAAGGCTCGCGGCAAGCGCTGAATCTGGCGGCGACAGCCCGCCGCCGCGGGCCTCAGCGCCCTTTGGCCTTGGCGCGCTGAACCAGGTCGACCCCGACGAGCGCGATGCCGAGCACCAGCGCAAACCATCCCACGATGTAGGCACCCCCGACCATTTCGCGCCAGGTGGGCGATTGCAGGAAGCTCGGCGCGATCAACACGGCCGCGCCGATCAGGATGCATAGGATGCCGCGCTCGAGCATGCGCGGCGCTCTGGAAGGTCTGGATGCCATCCGGGGAGTTTACGGGGCTGCCGCTGCTACTACTGCTGCCGCGGCGATAGGCGCGCCCGTGCTATCGAAAGCGTAGCGAACTCGCACGCAGAGACGTGGTTTTGCGCCAAATTCGTGAACCAATTCCACTGAGAAAGAGTACCGAAGAATTACATTCGTAAGTATTCGTTTCACGCACGACGTGAATCTCACTCCGGAAGAACTACATGAATTGCGTTTTCAGCATCGTCTGGAACTCATCTCAACACGGCTGGACCGTCGCGTCAGAACTCGCCGCCAGTGCCGGCAAATCAAGCACCCGGGTTCGCTCCGGTGCCGTGCAGGCCACCATAGCGGCGGCGCTGTTGGGCCTGGCCGGCACCGCGTCGGCCACCTGCTCGACCAGCGCCAATGTCATCACCTGCGACACGACTGGTGCGGCAACGGGCATTGCGGGCCAAGGCGACAACACGCCGGCCGGCACTTCGGTGATCGTGCAGCCGAAGGCGATCATCAGTTCAGGCGGGCTTCCAGCCATCAGCGTCGGCAGCAACTCGACCATCGTGATCCACGCCGGCGCCAAGGTCGAGAACAACGCGCCGGGCACCACCAACGGCAACTTCGGCGCCGGCGCCAACACCATTGAATTCCGCTCCGGGAACACGCTGACGATCGAGAAGGGTGCCAAGGTGCTGTCCACCGGGGTGGCGGGCAACGCGGAGGCGATCAACCCGATCGGAACCGGAAACCGCATCGTGAACAACGGGGAAATCCGTTCGCAGGCGGGCGGCGCGGCCATCTGGTTCGAATCGTCCACAGGCTCGAACACGATCGAGAACGGCGCGACCGGCATCATCGAATACAAGAACGGCACGGGCCCCATCATGGGGGTGTCCGGCACCATGGCGCTGGACTTCACCAACAAGGGCCAGCTGATCGGATCGCTCAATTTCGCCAATGGCGACGACACGCTCAGGATCTACAGCGGGTCGTCGATCTCCGGTGCGATCAACGGTGGCGGTGGCCGCAACCTGCTGACCTTGAACGGCACCGGCACAGGCCTGGACGCGGGTGTCTCCGGCCAGGCGATCTCGAATTTCCAGACGCTGGTGAAGAACGACAGCGGCACCTGGACCTTCAACAATTCGCTCGCAGGTACGGGCATCACCAGCACGCAGGTGGCCGGCGGCACACTGATCCTGGGCTCGGACGCCAGCGGCTACACCGGCAGCATGACGGTCGACCCGGCAGGCACGCTGCAGACCAACGCCGCTTTCATGCCGAAGGCGATCGCCGACCACGGCGTGGTGCGCTTCGAACAACCGATCGACGCCATCTACACCGGCCTGCTCACGGGTACGGGCGGCATCGAGAAGACCGGCTCGGGCAAGCTGACGTTCACGACCAACCAGGCGATCACCGGCACCACCACGATCACCGACGGCGTCCTGCAATTGGGCAACGGCGGCACGGTCGGCAAGGTGGATGGGCCCATCGTCAACAACGCGGCGCTCGTCATTCATCGCCAGGACATCATCGCCTTGGCGAAACCCATCAGCGGCACCGGCGGCGTGACCCAGTTCGGCACCGGCACGACGCTGTTCACCGCCGACAACACCTACACCGGCGGCACGACCATCACCGCGGGCACCTTGCAGCTGGGCGATGGCGGCACCACGGGCGGCGTGGTGGGCAACATCCTGAACAACGCCAGGCTGGTAGTGAACCGCTCGAACATCCTGACGCTCGCGGGCGCCATCAGCGGCAGCGGTGCGCTGCAGCAAGTGGGCAGCGGCACGACCGTGCTCTCTTCGGACAACAGCTACATCGGCGGCACGACCATCACGGCCGGCACCCTGCAGCTGGGCAATGGCGGCACTGCCGGCGGTGTGGTGGGCGACATCGTGAACAACGCGACTCTGGTCGTGAACCGCTCGGACACGCTCGATCTGCCGGGTGCCATCAGTGGCTCCGGCGCGCTCCAGCAGGT
>NZ_JASZYM010000037.1:0-24672 GCF_030317005.1 Variovorax sp. J22R115
GCCCAACTCCGACAACCACTCTGACATCACGTTCCCATGTTGCTGTACATGGGAACGTAGCTTCATGGTCCATGGCGGCCGCCGCAAGGACGTGGTTTATTGAGCGCTTACGGACCATCGAGGCGTGAAGTCGCGCATCAAGCCCATGCTTGGCTTCAAGGTCTTCGATCAAGCGGCAGTGACGATCGCCGGCGTGGAGTTGATGCATCGCATTCGCAAGGGTCAATTTAATCTCAGCCGTCTGCGCCTCAAAGGCCAAGCCGCGCCCGCTATCTGGAAAGCAGTGCTTTCAGCTTGACCGTGCAACACGCTCACGAAGCCGCTCGGCCGCGCGAAAATTTTGCACCAGAGCCGAGAAGGCGTTGTAGTCAATCGACGACTGTCTCGATCACGAACTGCCCGCCGGCCGTGCTCCTGAACGTGGAGCTAAACGTTTTGCCGGCCAGCGAGGCAGCCGCGCCGGCCGCGACTTTGTAGACGCCCTTTGCGGTTCCTGAGAATCCGGTGACTTTTCCATCGGCCATGGTTAGGCTGCTCTTGCCATCGGTCAGAACGAACACCGCCGACATGCCGGGCCTGCGAATCACGCCGCTTCCGGCGAGCGCAACGGAGCTGCCCTTTTCTGATTCCCAAATGGTTGATCCGGTGAGGATGGCGCCGTCAAAATCGCCACCCTGGTTCTGGCAGCTGTAGCTACTGACAGAATAGGTATGCCCATCACGATCGCCAACAGGCTCCTGGGGCGAGAGGCCTACGGCCTGGCAGACCGACTTCTGCATCGGTGGTTTTTGCGCGAATGCGCCGGAGGAAACGGTGGCCGCAACGACGAAGGCTGCGAGATGGATCGCCTGAAATGCGCGATTGTTCATTGTTGTGCTCCTCGAAAAAAGAGGCCACATGAACGCTGCGCTTCACGGCGGCCTCGTACCGTCACAGGTCAGCCGCAGCGGTGCGCATCATGCGCTCGAAGAGGCGCGCGCTCAAGGAAAAGCGTGAACTGTCACGATCGTGTGACGCCGGGATTAGGGTGCAGCTCTTCGATCCCGTAGAAGAAAGTAAATCCGGTACCGGCCACGCGCGCCGATTGCCTCTGGCGGCTGCTCTCGTAGTCACAGATTTACCGCCACAGGAAAGAAAGTAAATGAGGTACTTCGCAACCGTGCGAAGTAAATTCGACTTCGCGAATCCAATGCGTCGAGGGCTGCGTAAGGTGTTGAATCATGAGGAGTTTCGCGCCGCCCTTCTCGACGCCCTGAACGCACCATGCCCACGAGGTTCAGCCCCAAACTGAGCAGGCGGGTCCGGACTGTTCAATCGGTCGACACTCGATCAGGTGGCTTCGCCTGGAAGCCCATCCGGCGCTGCTACGCCCCTGCAAACGCCCTATTCGCTTGCGTTCTGCTCCCAAGTCTCGGCTCGTTGATTCTGGGCCGAGCGCGACGATGGCGAACAGTTGCGACTCGTCGATGATGGTCAGGATGAACTCGCCCCCAACAAAAGGTGCGCGCGACTTGGGCGATTCCGGAGCAGCGGGAGACCGTTCGATTTGGTGGGGTGCGCGGCCGCTGATATTTGCCTGACGGTCAGAGGCAGCATTGGCGGCTGCGGAGAATCCGTCTTCCTTGCTTACTCGGAGATCGGCCATGAAGATCAAACTCAGTCTGGCGGTTTGCGACGGGACGGACGAGTCGGATGCGCAGCCGCTGCTGACCTTAGAGCTCGATTCGCAACCGAGCATCGAGACCCTGGGTCTGAGCTTGGCCAATGGAAGGTTGCCCTTACGCAGTTGCAGGCCCGGATCGTCACGCGCCAGGTCGAGTTGATGTCGGCCAGACAGCGGCAGTGCCCAGCCTGCGGCCTGGATCGGCCCCTGAAGGACTATCACGACGTGCACTACAAGAGCCTGTTCGGCCGCGTCGCCGTGAGAGTGCCAAGGTGGCAGCGCTGCGCCTGCTCTGTCCGCGCCGAAATCGCCGGTCGCCGACGCTGGATCTGTGCAGAGCTGGAGTACGTCCCGAGCCACTTGGCCGCCACGATTCCATATGCCAGGTCTTCTGAGTTGCTGGAGCTGCTGCTGCCGGTGGCGGATCTCGCCGCCGCGGCATGGACGGAGCCATCGGCAGCTGGCACCATGGGAAGGCTGTCGACCTAGGAGGCTCCATGTGCAGGGTTCTCTTGAATTCTCTAGTCGCGCTATTGACCTCATGGATCGGCGCAGCCACAGCCGACGTCTTCGATGCGCCAGTTCCAGCCGATGCATCCGTCATGGCGGCCGCGCCTGCGGTTTCCGAGAATCTCAAGCCGTTGGCGGGGAAGTGGACGGGCACACTGATAGGCGCACAGATGCAGCAGCAACACACGATCGTCGTCGAGCGCATCGAGCCTGGGCTCGCCTGGGTGATCTGGTCCGTTGGGACTGGCCGCGGACAGATGGCAGGTGGGCCGTCGACGTGGTACCGGATGCCGGGGACTGCGCACGGAGACGCCTTGGTGCTCAGTATCAACGGCGCCACAGCCACCTATAAGCTGGAGTCCAACGAAGAGATGAGTGTGGTTAGTGAGTGGGGTGGCTTCAAGATGAAGGGCAAGCTGAAGAGAGAGGTGGTGCCCGTCTCGCCATACGCATCCGATGGGCCGGGCCCGTACTGGCCACCTGACATCGTGCGGATGCAACCAGGCGAATCACAGAGCGCGGAAAAGGCGACGTTCCCAGATTCCCTGGTCATCAAACCGGCCGCGTCCGATACCCCTGCAGAGCGTTCGAAGTGGCTGGGAAAATGGTCTGGATGGTCCTGTCGCGCTCGAGGGTGCGACGTCAAGCTGGCGGTCCTCGACGTCACTCCCTATACCGCAAACGTTATTCAGCTCTTCGCCGCGAAGGGCTTTGTTCCAGACCAAAACGTCAGAGTTGCGACCTTTATCAACGACGAGCTCCGCCTGAAGGGTGGTGGCTATCGGGTGTCATACCGCATGCGTCCCGACGGAGTTGTTGAGGTTTTTCATGTCTCTCCCACTGGCTCGATGGCATGGGGAGTTCTGACGAAGGACCCCACTTGAGCGTCCACCTCCTTAGCCCCGAAAGCTAAGCATTTCCGCCCCGCATTTCCGAGACCGGACCGCTCTGCCAAGCGGCCAGAGGCCCCATGCTGACAGAAGCGAGACCGAATTCGCTCTCGTGGGAAGAATTCCGTGTCCGCGGCAGCAGCACTTCGAACTTCGCCCCGAAACAGCTCGTCCAGTCAGCGAACGAGCCGATGCTTCGTCTTGCCAGGCGCCTCGGCTTCGAGGTGAAGCTGGATCCGGACGACGCGTCCGTTCGCATCTGCAGGATGACGCTCGAACGGCCGATAGTCTCGGGGTACAGCGCACTCCACAAGTTGGGGTAACCGCATCTTGGAGTTGACCCGGTTCCGTGGACGGTTGCCGGCTTGTTCAAACCTTTTGCTTAGCGAATTGAACAACGTACGCGGAGCGTCGGGTGACGTCTGGACGCGGTACTTGTCGCGCTTGCGCTTTCTGCGGGCAACGGTGTCATTTTTCATCGAAGATTCGGTTACCCCAACGTGGAGATCCGTGCCGCCGTCGACTCACTCGCGCGCGGGGCTTAATGGTGCACTCCTGGCTCGCGCGGCGAGGCGTCTCCGATTGGCACACCGTTGGCATCCGCAAGACGCGCGGCTCTCGCTGACCGACAATCGCTGCTTGCGGGCTGTAGTCGCACGCCTTACGCTCTGGCTGAAGGTGCGGTCGCTTGACGACCCCGCCCTGGCAGTAAACGCCACCTACACCTCGGGGGGGCCAGCGCGTCGCGATTGGACCGAAGGGGGCGACCACTGGCTACAACGACGTTGGCAACATCGCCACGGAGCCGACCGAGAGGGGATGAATGCGACACTATTTTTGTTTAATCGTCGGCACGTTTGCCATCTGGACGCTGGCGGCATGCCACCATCCGACGCCAAGTCCTTCGATCGGCGTCGGCAATCCATATCCAGTCAGTAGCTACGTATGCAATGGGACACGCTTGGCTGTGCGCTTGATGGGAGACAGCGCCTCGGTCTCCGTTGACGGGGCGGCTGCTGGCGATCTTCCGGCGATCGGAGAGTCGGGGACCAAGTTCTCCAACGGACGCCAAACGCTGATCGTCGAGCAAGGCCGCACGTCGTGGGCCGTGGGACGCGCCATGCCGGTTGCGTGCACCGGCGGCTGACGTCAGCGAGAGTGCACCATAGAGCCACCCCCACCCGACTCCAGTTTAGAAATGACCGGATAAGGGGGAGACGTCAATTTGACCTGAGAATCAAGTCCCAACCCGTCCGCGCAACAGGGTCAAGTCCAGTTCATCAAGGAGTTCTTCCGCGGACGCACCGACCTGTTGGAGCGCAAGACGACCGACGAGTCGTATCGGCGCTTCGTCGATGATCTGCAGCACCCGGTTCAAGAGGCGCTCGTCACCCAATCGAGAACGGGCAATCACATTCTCAGCCCATCCACGGCTTGCCGAACATCGGTTCCTTGTAGGGAATCGGCGGCAGTTGCCAGGTGCCGGTGGAAGGTGGGCGGACTTCGGAGTCGACGTGCACGTCGATGACGCAAGGCCTGCGATTGCGCACGGCCTGCTCGACGGCGCCGCGCAGGTCTTCGCTGCGCGTCACGGTCACGCCGTCGGCGCCGCAAGCGCGTGCCCATGCCGCGAAGTCGGGGTTGTAGCGTTCACCGCCAGGCCCCTGCTTGCCCTTATAGAAGGCGGTGCCCAGTTCTCGGCCCTCGAAGAGACCGTATTGCAGGTCGCGGATCGCTCCCCATGCGAAGTTGTTCCACACGATCCACACGCAGGGCAGGTCGTACTCGACCGCGGTGGCGACGACATACGGCGCCATCATGAAACCGCCATCGCCGACCACCGCGACACAGGGCCGGTCGGGCGCGGCCAACTGGGCGCCGAGGACGCCGCAGACGCCGAAGCCCATCGACGAATAACCCCAGCTGTTCAGCATGCTCTGCGTGCGCTTCGGCTTCCAGAACTGCATGAACCAGTTGTGATGCACGCCGGAATCGAGCGAGAGGATCACGTCGTCAGGGAGGACGTCCTGCAGCGAATCGACAACGTACTCGGGTCGGATCGGCGTCGTGATGGCGCTGAAGTTCGGTCGCACGAAAGCTTCCCACTCGGCCTGCCATTCCGCGACTTGCGCACGCCAGGCGCCATAGTGCGCGGCCTCGATCTCGCGCCGTTGGCCGAGCCCGGCCAGCATTTGCGCGCTGAATACCTTGGCATCGGCAATCACGCCAAGCGTCGGCGGATAGTTGCGCCCGAGTTCCAGCGGATCGATATCGACGTGCAGCAGCCTGGTGCTCGGGAAGTTCCACGAATAGCCCGGATGCCAGCTCGACGACGAGCGGTCGTCGAAGCGCGTGCCGATGCACAGCACCAGGTCCGCATGACGGCCGGCCTGGTTGGCCGGATAGGCGCCGTTGCGGCCGATGAAGCCGAGCGTCAGCGGATCGTCCGCCGGCACGCAGCCCATGCCGTTCGGCGAGGTGATGACGGGAATGCCGAGCTGCTTCGACAGCGCCGTGATCTCCGGCCCCGCCTCCGCGAGCGTCGCGCCATGGCCGATGAAGAAGACCGGCTTTTTCGCCGCGGCCAGCAGGTCCAGCACGGCGGCGACGTCGGCATCGCTCGCGCCCGGACGGTGCGAGCCGTGCCGGTGCGATACCGGCGGCACCTCGACCTCGGCTTCTTCCTGGAAGACGTTGTACGGAATGTCCATGTTCACCGGCCCCGGCCGGCCCGTGACCATGGTGTCGAAAGACTGGCGCAGCGCGAGGGGCAGCATGTCCACGCGCGTCGGCTGGAAAGTGCGCTTGACGACGGGGCGCAGCACCTGCGCGAAGTCGGCCTGGTTGTGCGCGTACAGCTCCTGGAAAGGCGCGCGGTTGGCCTGCGAGGTGGGCACGTTGGCAGTGATCGCCAGGAAGGCCGACGAGTCCGACAGGGCAGTCGCGAGCGACATCACCATGTTGGCCGATCCGGGGCCGGTGGAGGTCAGTGTCGCGACCGGTTCGTGCTTGACGCGGAAGTAGGCGTCGGCCATGTGACCCGCGCACTGTTCGTGCCGCGGCGACACCATCTTTATCTTGTCGCGCACCTGGTGCAGCGCATCGAGGATGCCGACGTTGCCGTGCCCGCAGATGCCGAACACGTACGGCACCTTCTGCTTGACGAGGTATTCGGCGATGAGTTCGCCGCCCTTCATGGTTGCCATGGGTATGTCTCTTTCTTTCGGGGGATCAGGCCAGCAGGGTGACCATGCGTTCTTCGCTCATCTCGCGGATCGCGTAGTGCGGACCTTCGCGGCCGAAGCCGCTGTCCTTGGAGCCGCCGTAAGGCATCAGGTCTACGCGCGAGCTGGAGGTCTCGTTGATGTGTACCCCGCCGACTTCGAGCCGCCGCGCGGCCTGGATGGCGTCGTCGAGGCGGTTGGTGAACACGCCGGTGGCCAGGCCGTAGGGCGTGGAATTGACACGGTCGATCGCGTCCTCAAGGCGGTCGAAAGGCACGACGCACATGACGGGGCCGAACACCTCCTGGCAGCCGAGCGGCGTAGCCGGGTCGACGTCGGCGAGCAGCGTGGGCGGTACCACCGCGCCGCGGCGCTCGCCGCCCGCGAGCCTGCGCGCGCCGGCTGCCATGGCCTCGTCGATCCAGCGTTCGATACGCTGGGCCGAGGCTTCGCTGATGACAGGGCCGACGACCGTGCTCGCATCCGAAGGGTCGCCGTAGGGCAGCGACTCGACCATGTCGGTGAGCCGCCGCTCCACCTCGGCCGCAATGGCCGTGTGCACCAGCAGCACCTGGACGGACGTGCACACCTGTCCCGCCTTGCGGTAGCCGGCGTTGACGATCTTCGGCAGCGCCGCGTCGAGGTCGGCGTCATCGCAGACCACGCAATGCGCGATCGAGCCCAGCTCCATCTGCGTGCGCCGCAGGCCCGCGCGCTGCTGGATTGCGCGGCCTGCCTCGGTGCTGCCCGTGAATGCGTAGAAGCGGACTGCGCGCTCGTCCAGGAGCCACTGGGCGACCTGCGCGCCGCCGTGCAGGACCGAGAGCAGCCCGGGCGGCAGGCCGGCCTCGAGCAGCGCCTCGGCAAGGATGCAGGCCGTCACAGGCGTGTGCAAGGAGGGCTTCAGAATCACCGCATTGCCGGCAGCGAGTGCTGGGCCCACCTTGTGGGCCACCGTGTTGAGCGGCGCATTGAAGGGTGTGATGGCGCAGACCACGCCGAGTGGCACGCGCAAGGTGAAGCCGATGCGGCCTGCCTGGCCGGGCGCGCCTTCCATCGGCACGAGCTCGCCGCTGAAGCGACGGGCCTCCTCGGCCGAAAGCCGCAGCGTTATGGCCCCGCGCCGGATCTCGTTGGCAGCGTCGTGACCGGTGAATCCAGCCTCCGCCCGCATCACGGCCACCAATTCGTCAGAGCGGCGCTCGATGATGGCGGCTGCGCGATCAAGGATCGCACCGCGGGCGTATGCGTCAAGCGTGCTCGCGCGAAAGGCCCCTTCGGCGCCAGTCACCGCCAGTGCCACCTGCTCGCGGGAGGGCAGTTGGGCGAGCGCCCATGGTGCCTGCCGATATTTGTCGAGAACGCTGCTGCTGTCGCAGCCGTCCTGCCATTCGCCTGCCACCAGCAGGCGGCAGGTACGCGTGTCGGCCGCCATCACAGCGGCTCCTCGTCGGTCACTGGCGTCGTGATGACGAGGAAGACCAACGGCACCGTTCCGTTGTTGGTGAACCCGTGACGCACGCCTGGAGGGACGAACACGTAGTCGTGGCGGCGCAGCAAGTGGCGCTGGCCGTCCAGCGTGAGGAGCCCCTCGCCTTCCAGCACGTGATAGACCTGTTCCTGTACCTCGTGCACGTGCGGCTCCACGAACGCCATCGGCGCGTAGCAGGAAATGCGGTGATCGATGCGTCTGGAGCGGCAGGTCTGCGGTGTGACCAACGGCTTCGACAGCGCACCACCGAAGTGGCCGGGATATTGCAGCCAGTCGATCTCGGCGACATTGGCGAGGAAAGAGTCAGTCATCTGCGGCCTCATTCAGGCTTGATGCCGGAGGATTCCGCCACCTTCTGGAAGCGCTCGACTTCCTCTCGCTGGTACTTCGCGAATTCCTCCGGACCGAGCGGCAGCAGTTGGGTACCTGCCTTCTGGGCATACGCGCGGGCGGCATCCGACGCCACGATCTTCATCGTGGCTTCCGCCAGCTTGCGCGTGATGTCGTCGGGTGTCTCGGAACGCACGTGAATGGAGGTCCAGGTGTCGTAGACGAACTCCGGATAGCCGCTCTCCTTCACTGTCGGCACGCTCGAAAAGAACGGATGCCGGGCTTCGTCCGTGACGGCCAAAGCGCGGATGCGATGGCCCTGCAGCAGCGGCGTGGCGCCGGCCAAGTCGACGATGGCCCAGTCCAGATAGCCGCCCGCGACGTCGGTCAATACCTGCGTGAGGCCCTTGTAGGGAACGTGCGTGTACTTGAAGCCGGCGGAATTAGCGAACCAGTCGGCCGCCAGGTGGAAGCCTTCGGAGGCCGTCCCCGCGTTCAAAGCGGACTTCTTCGACGCTGCTACCAGCTCGGGCAGCGTCCTGTAGGGCGAGCCGGGAGGGACCACGATGGCGGTCATATTCTTGGTCAAGCCCGCCACCGGCTTGAAATCCTTGGCGGCATCGTAGGGAAGATCCTTCACCATCACCACGTTGGTGACCAGCGGTGCCGTACTGCCCAGAAGCAACGTGTAGCCATCCGCCGGCTGGCTCTTCACGAATGTTGTCCCGATCGAGCCGCTGTTGCCGCCCGGACGGTTCTCAACCAGCACCGGTTGACCGAGCGCGGCCGACAACTTTTCGCCAAAAAAGCGGGCGGCCGCGTCCGAGCCACCGCCAGGCGTAAAAGGCACGATCATGCGGATCGGCTTGTTCGGAAAGGTGGCTGCCCCCTGCGCAAAGGCAGGGGCGCACAGCGCGAGGCCAGCGGCCAGGAAAAGGCGGCGCGCGCCGAGGACGGTCTTGTGCATGCTGTTGTCTCCTTTGGTCTTGAGGTGACGATCAAGACGCGGTGGCGCCGCTGTCCACAAGCTCGATACGGCCCGTGATTCGCTTTGATTCGTCAGAGGCCAGGAACAAGGCCATGTGGGTCAAGTCCTCGATCTCGATCGGTCCCAGCAGGTGTGAAGGGACCTCCGGCCGGTGGTGGCGGTTCTTCTTGTCGAAAATACGATGGTTGGGGAAGTCCTGCTGGAACTTGGTCATGCGCGGGCTGATCACGACGCCCGGGGCAATGCAGTTGACGCGGATGCCGTCGGGAGCGTACTCCACGGCCATGGAGCGAGTCAGCGCAATCACCGCTCCCTTGGCGGCGGTGTAGCAGTCGCGCCCCGAGGTGCCGATGGTGGCGTTGTAAGAAGCCGTGTTGATGACCGAGCCCCCGCGGCCGGCTTTCTGCATGGCACGGATCCCGAAGCGGCTGGAGAGAAAGGTGCCTAGCAGCTCCAGCTTGATGCATCGCCAGAACTCCTCCATGTCGACAACCGTCACCATGTCATCGTGCGGGGTGGATCCGCCAGCATTGTTGTACAGGATGTCGAGATGGCCGCCGAAAGCCGCCGTGCCTTCGGCAACCGCCTGCTCGACGGATGCCTCGTCTGTCACGTCGCAACGAACGAACTTGGCCTTGCCACCATGGGCGCGAATGGATTCCGCCAGGTCCGCGCCGCGAGCTTGGTCGATCTCGGCCACAACCACCGCCGCACCTTCGCTGGCGAAGCGGACGGCGGCAGCGGCACCGATGCCGGCACCGCCTCCGGTAATGAACGCAACCTTGTCTTTCAAACGCATGGAATGAGTCTCCTGAGTGTGTGGATGGAAAGGAAAGGGTTTTCAGGCGATCTGAGATCCGGCCTCGCTGGCGACCACTTGGTCCCAGTCCGGGCAGACGCGCTGTTCGTACGGTCTGTCCCACTCGGCCGCATTACCAGCATCGATGATGTCGGACGCCAGATCGATGCGGCGAGTTACGCGCTCGCCGCGCAGGTGGCGTAGAGCCATCTCGACGGCCAGGCAGCCGAAGCGGTGGGTGTTGAAGGAGGCGGTGGCGGCCAGGGTGCCTGCCCGAACGGCAGCGACGGCATCCGGCGTGCCATTGATACTCACCATGGGCACCCTGTGTCCGGTTTGCGCGAAGGCTTCCAGCGCCCCCATCGCCATCAGGTCGTTGGCGCTCAGGATTGCATCGAGTCGTGCGTGCCGCGACAACAACGTCAACGCCGCCTCGCGACCAGGCGCGTGCTGGTAGTAGCCCGACACCACGTCCACCAACTGCATGTCGGCGTACTGCGCAAGTGCTTGTTCGAATCCCCTGCGGCGCTGTGGGGTCGTGATGGAGTCTGGGTGGCCTTCGATGATGGCCACCTTGGCATCCGGGCGCAGACGAGGCAGCACGGCGTGCGCGAGCGCGGCGGCCATGCGCGTGTCGTCGGACCCGATGAAGCCCACCCATCTCCCTGCAGTCGGCTCGCTCACGAACAGCACGAGAGGGATGTCCGCAGCGTTGACGCGCGCGATGGCATCGTTGATGGCGCTGGCGTGCGCAGGCAGCAGAATGATCGCGTCCGGTCGATCGACGATGGCCTGATCGATCAAAGCGGATTGCTGCTCAGGGCTGTCGGCCATCTCCGGCGCACGATGGTCCAGGGTGCAACCCATGCGTTGTGCCACCGTGCGCGCACCAACCAGCGCCCCGCCGTACGCGGGGTTGGTATGGTTCTTGGTGATGATGCGAAGGTGTTCCAATGTGTCAGGCCTCAAGAGGGGTTTCGGGCGGCGAAGCAGAGTCGGTAGACCGCAGCCTGGACAGGTTGGCGGCAGCCGGTGAGCGACTGGGCCGCTTCAAGGACCCGTTCGCCCGCATCGAGACTGTCGGTGTCGAACAGCAGCGCCCAGGCGATCTGCGCGTCCGGACCGTTGCGCAACCCCTGTTCGGTGCTGGACGGCCCGGGCGCCTTGCGTTCAGCGGCCAACGCAGTGACCTGCAGCACGCCGGGCGGACTCAGAAGCTGATCGCAGGTCGCGGGCGCATCGACCAATTCGCCGCACGGCGAGGCCAGCGCCGCCAGGAATCCGCCTTGGGCATGCCCCGCGCGGCCTGTGATGACGCAGACCGTGCGCGACATGTTGCGGAAGTGGCGCATCGCCTCGCGTGTCCACCCGCTGGGCGCATCGACGCGGGCGCGATAGGCATCGCTGTTCAGCACCTCGGGTGCGGTCACGCGGTAGGCGCCGAAAATCTCGGCGCCAGTGCCGGCAACCCGATCAAAGCGGCGTGCCTCCATGAAGCCCGGGATCGCGAGGCGCTCGAAGTGATGCTCCCGGCCATACCATTCGCGCACCGTGGCACTTTGCCCGGGCGCCACGTCGTGCCAGATCGCCAGCATGCCGCCGGCGCTGGCGGCAAGCAATGGGGTCGTGGGTGCATCCATGGGAACCAATGGTCGTTCCGGAACCCTTAACCGTCCATTCGCTAATATTCCGTAACCGATAACTGAAAGTTTGGAATGGAATTGAATCTGCGCGACCTACGTTACTTCGAAGCGGCGGCGCAGACCGAGAATTTGGGGCGTGCCGCGGAGACCATCGCCCGCAGCCAGCCAGCGTTGACCAAGGCCATCCGCCGCCTCGAGCAAACCGTGGGCGGGCCACTGTTCGAGAAAGCCGGCCGCGGCGTGCGACTCACGCCCGTGGGCCAGGTGCTGCTGGAGGAAGCCAGGCAGCTGCGCGTCTCGGCGGACGAGGCGCTGCGCCACGTCGCCGATTTCTCCCAGGGCGTGGCGGGGCTGGTGCGGATCGGCAGCGGGACGGTTAGCGTCGGCGCGCTGCTGCCGCAGGTGTGCCACGTGCTGCTGTCGCAGGCGCCGAAGGCGCAGGTCAGCATCGAGGTAGGGGCGAGCTTCGATCTGCTGGAGCAGTTGAGGCAAAAGCAACTCGACCTCGTCGTCGGCCTGCTTCCGCCGGAGAAGGATGAGTTGCTCACACGGCATCCCTTGGCAATGGAGGAAGTCGTGGTTGCCGGCCGCAGAGCCCACCCGATCTTCAAGGCACGGCGCATCAGCCTGGAGATGCTGCTTGACTATCCATGGGTGCTACCCAAACCGGAAGCCCCGAGCCGCCAATGGCTCGAGGCCGCTTTCGCGGCTCACGGTCTCCCGCCACCGAACGTTCAGATCGAAGCAAACTCCATCCCGCTGCTGCCGCAGTTGATCGCGGGCACCAACCTCCTGAGCTTTGTGTCACGACACACGATTGCGTCCGAAAAGCACGCGCGACTACGCGAAGTACAGCCGTCGCTCCTAGTGCTCCGACGCGAACTGGGAGTGAGCTCCCGCAGCGGTGGCTATCTTTCGCCGGTGTCCCGGCGTTTGCTCGAACTGCTGAAGCAGCGCGTCCCCGCGCTGCTCGTCGGCGAGTTCGAGTGAAGGTCATGGCCAGTGGTGATTGGAGAGCATCTCATTCCTGGGGGTGTGCGCTGCAGCAAAGAGATCGATACCGGAAGGCACTGCTGGCCGGTGTCTTCGTCGAGCGGCGCCGCTAAGGATTTTGTTGCGATGCGCACCCCCAGGAATGAGATGCTCTCCATTGCCGACATCGAGCTGATGCACATGATCAAGAAGGGCCAGTTCGATTGCGCTGAAGGCCAAGGCTAGTCTGCAGCGTCGAAGTTCTATTCCCTGGCCTTGTGAACGGACGGGCGGCAACCGTCTCCTTGGACCAGCGCTTGATGCTCGACTGCAGGTCAACACCTGATGGACTGAACTTGGTCAGTTCGTGTAGGCGATGCGGCTGTTTTCAAGGAACAGCTCATGCCGATCCTGGGAATATCTCACGTGCCGATGACTGTCTACGCGTCGTCGAAGGACAAGGCGCTCGTGACATCTGTCAAGTTGCATGGCTTCACGCGCGTCGGCTCGGCAGGCAAGGAGATCGTCTTTGGAGATGGCCTTGAAACCATTGACGCAACAAATATCGACACCAACTTCCTTGGGCACTCCTACTTTGGTGACTCCCCAAGGCTGATTGAGGATATTCGTTCGCTTGTCGTTGATGGGCAAAAAAGCATCGGCGCGCGGGCTTAGGCCCCGCCCCACCGGGTCTGTTCCGCGGTACTGGGAAATCCAGCAGTGACCGAGGACCCGGCGCTGGGCGGAGTACCTCAGGCGCGGTTGCCGAGTACGCGATGAGGAAGAAGCGCACGCGGCGCGAGAGGTTCTTGGCCGATATGGGGCGCGTCGTGCCGTCGTCTCGTCTGATGGCCGTGGTCGAGCCGCTGTTGCTGAGGGATGCCTTTAGAAAGTGAGCGGCTTGTCATCCCCCGTGACGTGACGGTATCGATGCACCGATGCTCTCGTCGGCCAGAGATCAAGCGAGTGGCGCGACCCAGCGGTGTGGCAAGAGCTCTTCGATGCGGCTGTCGAGGTGGCTGGGAAGCCGCTCGAGCACGTCGCGAAGGTAGGCCCAGGGATCGTGTCCGTTGAGCTTTGCTGACTGCACCAGGCTCATGACGATCGCCGCGCGTTGACCGGCCAACCCGCTGCCGCGGAAGAGCCATGCTCGCCGGCCCATGGCCCACGGCTTTATTTGGCGTCGATCAAGTTGCTATCGATTGGCACGGACCCGTCTTCGAGGTGCTGCGTCAGGGCGTCCCTGGCGTTCAGGCTGTAGTCGATGGCGCCGGCGATCGAGCCGCCGTCGGGCACACGGCCGCGCTCGAGCTTCAGCCAGATATGCAGTTCCTTCCACAGGCCGATCGAGCCCCAGTTCTTCGCCGATCTGTGTGAGCAGCTAGGCGTCGATCCTTCATTGGGAAGCCCGCAGCGTGACAAGGCACGCTGCCCGGCCTTGCGGGCCGAGTTGGGCCGAATCCTTCGCAGCCGCACGCGCGACGAGTGGACTGCCTCGATCGAAGGAAGCGATGCGTGCTTCGCACCGGTGCTGACGCTCAGCGAGTCGCCCTCGCACCCGCGCAACGCGGCGCGCAATGCTTTCGTGGAGATTGAAGGCGTCCGGCATCCGACGCCCGCACCGCGGTTTTCGCGCAGCCCTTCTGCCATTCAGGGCCCTTCCGCCCGACAGTCCTCGCCCGTCGCGCAAGTCCTTGAGCGCTGGATGCGTTGAGAGGACGACACGTCTGGTTCCCACCCGGTGCCTGGAATGACACAGTGCGCGCTGAATGTCACCGCCCGAGACTTGGCGGTCATGTCCGCCACCCTGGGCAACGGCGGCGTCAATCCCTTCACCCGGCAGCGCATAATCAACGGCATGCGCTGCCAGCACGCGCTGGCAGTGAAGGTGACGGCCGGGCTCTACGAAAATTCGGGCGCGTGGGTATGCGCACCGGCCTGCCGGGGAAGAGCGGCGGCAGCGGCTGCTCGTCGCCACGGCGCCCGGCAAGGGCGGGCTGTGCGCCTTCGCACCTGCCCCTCGACGAGGCGGGCAACAGCGTCAGGGGCCAGCTTGCCGCTAGGTTCCTCGCCGAACCCCTGGGGCTGAAGCTGTTCGCCTCCGAGCCCTGGGGAGTTTCCACACATGAAACGCATCCGCATCACCCACCACACGCAGTATCACTACCACGAGCCGGTCAGCTTCGGTCTGCACCGCGCGATGATGCGGCCGCGCGAAGGGCACGATGTGCATATCGCCAGCGGCCGCGTCGAGATCGAGCCCAGGGCCAACGTGCGCTGGCTGCGCGATGTCTACGACAACTCGGTGGCCATCGTCAGCTTCGAGGAGCCGGGGCGCGAGCTTCGCATCTTCAGCGAGGTCGATGTCGATCTTTACCACGACGCACCTATCGATTGCCTCATCGATCCTGGCGCGCGTACCTTCCCGTTTCAGTACGCGCCGAACGAGCAGCTGGAACTGATGGTCTACCGCCTTCCCAGCTATCCATACGACGGCCCCGCGCTGCAGACCTGGCTGAGCGAGCTCTATTGTCCCGGGCAGATCATCGAGACCTTCGATCTGCTGAACCGGCTGAACTCGCGCATTCACGACTCCCTGCAATACAACGAACGCTACGCTCCCGGCGTGCAACTGCCCCACGAGACGCTCGAGCTGGGTAGCGGGTCCTGCCGCGACTATGCGGTGCTTATGATGGAAGCCGCGCGCTACTGGGGCTTCGGCGCGCGCTTCGTCACCGGCTACATCCAGTTGAACGAGGGCCAGCACGGCGCCACCCACGCCTGGACCGAGATCTACGTGCCCGGTGCGGGCTGGCATGGCTTCGATCCGACGAACAACAAGCGCGTCGGCAGCGAACACGTCACCGTTGCCGTCGCCCGCGAACAGGAGAAGGCCTCACCGCTGTCTGGCTCCTGGTCGGGTCCGGCCGATGCCTTCAAGCGCTTGGTGGTTTCGGTGCAAGTTGTCGCCCTATAGGCCAGTGTCGATGACTGCCGAACTCGGTCTCGTCCTCGCGCTGCTCGCTGCCGCGATCGCGATGTTCGCGATCGGCAACCCGCGCATGGACGCGGTGGCGCTGCTCATGCTGACGCTGCTGCCCTTCACCGGCGTCATCAACATGCAAGAAGCGCTGGCTGGTTTCAGCGATGCCAACATCGTGCTCATTGCGGCCCTGTTCGTCATCGGCGAAGGCTTGGTGCGTACCGGCGTGGCCCAAGGTCT
Source organism: Variovorax sp. J22R115 (assembly GCF_030317005.1). Lineage (NCBI taxonomy): Bacteria > Pseudomonadati > Pseudomonadota > Betaproteobacteria > Burkholderiales > Comamonadaceae > Variovorax > Variovorax sp. J22R115. Next base: position 15,735 of record NZ_JASZYM010000037.1, read on the forward strand.
GGGCGACTGGCTCATCAGGAAAGCCGGCAACAGCGAGGTCCGACTGCTCGTGCTGCTGATGGGCGTGGTTGGGGCCATGGGCGCGGTGATGAGCTCGACCGGCGTCGTGGCGATCTTCATTCCGGTGGCGCTGCGCATCGCGCAAAGCACCGGCATGGCGCCCAGCCGGCTGATGATGCCACTTTCGATGGCCGCGCTGATCAGCGGCATGATGACGCTGGTAGCGACCGCGCCGAACCTCGTCGTCAACAGCGAACTGGTGCGCAGCGGTACAGAGGGCTTTCACTTCTTCAGCTTCACGCCATTCGGCGTGCCGATCCTGATCCTCGGCATCCTCTACATGTTGTTCGCGCGGCGTTGGCTGGCCAGCCAGCAAAAATCTGCCTCCGGCAGCGCGCGACGCCCCAGCCTGCGTGCATGGATCGACACCTACAAGCTTGCGGACCGTGAATACCGGCTGCGCGTCGGCGCCGGCTCGACACTCGTCGGCAAGACGCTCGCGCAACTCGATCTGCGCCACAGCTCGGGGGTGAGCATCCTCGCCATCGAGCGCAAAGGCCGCTTCGCCGCCGACTTCATCGCCCCCGCGGCAAAGACCGAGCTGAAGGCGGGAGACATCCTGCTCGTCGATCTGTTCGCGCCCAAGCTCGACATCGAGGCCCTGCGGCAGCGCTTCGCACTGGAAGCGTTGCCGCTGTCCGGCGACTACTTCGCCGACCGCTCGCAGGACATCGGCATGGTCGAAGTGATGGTCTCGGCCGACTCGGGGCTCGCCGGCAAGTCCGTCGTCGAAGCACGCTTCCGCACGCACAACGACCTCACCGTCATCGGGCTGCGGCATGGCGCCGACGCGCAGGAACACGGCCTGATGGACGAGCCGATGAACGTGGGCGACACCCTGCTGCTGATCGGCTCCTGGAAAGCCATCGACAAGCTCCGGCTCAATGCCGGCGATCTGCTGGTGCTGAACCTGCCGGCGGAACGCGACGAGATTCTGGCGGTGTCGGGCAAGTCCATGCACGCGCTCTTCTCCCTGATCCTGATGATCGTGCTGATGGTCAGTGGCATCGTCCCCAACGTGCAGGCCGCGCTGATCGCCTGTCTGCTGATGGGCGCGATGCGCTGCGTGGACCTGGACAGCGCCTACCGTTCGATCCACTGGAAGAGTCTGGTGCTGATCGTCGGCATGCTGCCCTTTTCGCTAGCGCTGCAGCGCACCGGCGGTGTCGAACTCGCGGCCGAGGCCTTAATGTCGGTGATCGGCGGCGCGGGCACCCACGCCGTGCTGGCAAGCCTGTTCGTGGTCACGGCGCTGCTGGGCCTGTTCATCTCCAACACCGCCACGGCCGTGCTGATGGCGCCGGTTGCACTGGCCATCGCTAACGAGCTTCAAGCATCGCCCTACCCCTTCGCGATGATTGTCGCGCTCGCGGCCTCGGCCGCCTTCATGACACCGATCTCTTCACCGGTGAATACCTTGGTGGTCGGGCCCGGCAACTACGTCTTCGGCGATTTCTTCAAGGTCGGCCTGCCGTTCACGGTGATCGTCATGATCGTCAGCGTCGTGCTCGTGCCCGTGCTGCTGCCGCTGCGTTAGGTCCTGCCAATTGATGACAGCGCACTCATCGCCTGTGGTCTGTCGGCCGCCAGCGCGAGTGCCTTGCCGACGTCGCGGTAGGGTAGCGTGGCCGAGATCAGCGGCTTGAGATCGACGAGTCACTGTTCCGCAGTTCCACCGCCACGGCGAATTGAGCGTGGCATGCACAGCGCCATCATCCGTAGAAGAAAGTAAATCACTTTCTTCTACGATTTGCGTGGCGTCGAATCGCGTTTCACGGTCCAGTACAGCTGAACGACAAGATCTCAGCAAGCAACCAAAGCGCTCGTACTGCTGACGGTCGACGCGGTAAAACGCAAACGTCCCGGTGATCTGTCAAGTGCTCGGCCACGCTCTGGGGTACGGCGACCTCTCCTACGCCGATGGTTATCGCGATGAGCTTGCCTACATGAGCGACTGGGCAATTATTGACAACGACGGCTCGCTCGCCCATCACTGCGGCTATCACAAGTTGCAGGCCAATTGGATCCCGGGGTGCGATCCCAATCTCCCCTCCTTTGATGGCCCGCGCGATTGCGGCGCCGACATCGCGAGCACAGAATGCCTTATGAGACCCATCATCCGATGGCTGATTGATAGCCAGGCCGCTGCGCCAGCGCCAAGAGACGCTGACGCGCTGACGACTTCCCAACTGATCGAGTTGATCAAGTTTTACGAAGAGGCATCTGGAAAGACGAAGGCCCATGCGTGGGCGCAGTCAACATGGGTTCTGGCGGTGAACGGTGCCATCCTGGGCTTCTCGCTCAAGTTTTTCATTGAACAGATGAAGATGCCGGGCGTGATCGCCCTGATCTGGGGGATGGCAGTGGCTGGCCTAATCCTGTCGGGCTATCTGACCTACGTTCACAAGGAGTTGGGCGTGCACCTCAGCAACTATTGGGAATGCGCTGACCGTGTAGCACGGATGTCGAACCCTCTGACCGAGATCATTCGCCCAGACCCATCACCAAACACGCCAAAGAAGATCCCAGGCTTTATGAAGCGTCTGATGTGGCCACCTGCACTTTTCGCTCTCTCACATGCTGGCTGGGCAATCTTCGCTACCGTCTACTTGTACTGCGTCATCGGACGCACGGCGTCGTAAAGAGACGATAGGAAGCACCGAAGCGTCCAAATCGGAAGGAAGCAAAGGGAGCAGCACAGTGGCGACGCCGAGAAGGGCGACAGCAGTCGGTTCTGGATCTGGTCGATGTACGGGCAGCGTACGGAAAAAGCAACTGCTCGCCTGAGCCACTGATGCACTGCGCGAAGACGCACGGGCGCTCAATCTCAAGGCGCTGCACGAGGTGTCGTTGCCAAGCGCGGGCGCTATCGCAGCACCTGTTGCAACGAGATGCTAACCTAGCCGACACCACGTTCCGAGGCAGACGGCTGACCTCTATCAGGCCCCCGTTGCTCCCCCGAACTGTGCTGGCGGGGTGTCAGTTTCCCGCAGTAGTCTCGCGTCCACTCCGCGACATCCGCTTCGACCCGCTCGCCAAGGATGGAAGCCGCGTCAAGCAATCGAAACATCCAATCTTGTTCTTGAGGTCGTATCGGTTCACCATCATCGGTTCGGGCGAGCAGGCACCCCATGCGGGCGACATCGCCAGAACGTTTCAGCAGATCAACGGCGAAGATGAGAGGGGGTTCCCATGAGAACGCACACTCGGTTGCCCGGTTCCATCGTCTGCCTGGGCTTCCTACTATTCCTTCCGTTGGCGACTGCAAAGGACAAGGCAACTCAGCCCAGCGGAGTCTGGGCGGTGTCGAGCATCGTCATCCGCGAAGTCGATTCCGGGGCAGTCCGAAACTTGTTGGGAGAGAAACCTGTCGGCCATGCGATCTTCACTCGCAGCGGCCACTTCGCATGGGGATGGGTCGGCGACGATCGCAAGTCTCCGGCCGGGCCGGTGGCGACCGATGAGGAACGCGTCGCGCTGTACCAATCCGCAGCCTTTGGCACCGGCTCCTACCGCGTGGAGGGCACATCGGTGTTCCTGCGCTACGCCTCGTCGTGGAACCAGATATGGACCGGGACGGAACGGAAGGCAGACATGCGAGTTTCAGGCAAGACGCTCACGTGGAAATCGCCGCCGTACAAGCTCCCTGATGGCAAGGAGGCGATGGCGGTCATCACGCTTGAGCGGATCGAGTAGGAGGCTGCCGATCGTTTGGCTCGCGGCCCGGTCGGGATCGCAGCGCTGCACCGAGTGGTGCATCAGGCCTCCGGCGATCGACGGAGGAATGCTTGTATCAACGAAGCCGACTCTAACGAAGCACGTCGTTTGCAAGCAGCAAAATCCGCTGCGGGATCTACGCCCAGCTCAATTGGCCGCCCTCATGTTGATCACCAACTCGGGGTAAGCGGACTATTTCTGCGGATCGACGCGGTCGCGAGAAGTTTTCCTTTGAAATTCAACAGCTTGCGCCCGGCAGTCTTCGCGCACAGACGGGCGCCGTAAGTGGTTGTCGTCCATATGGATTTCTGCCCTGACCGTATCAAACGACACGAAAAGGACGATCACCCCTTGTTTTGCATCGATCACGCCATCAGCAACGTGACGATGGCATGGAGGGAAGTGTTCGGGCGATTTCGGCCAAGCGACCTGCTGAAGCATCAGCCATGCACTGCCGTCGGCGAGCCCGTAGAAGATGAAGGAGCTGCGTGGCTTGCGCCATGCAGCCCACGGCGACGGGTCGGTGTCCGCCGCCTTCGCGACGACGGGCATCTCGATGGGAGCCGGCGCAGCGAGTGGCCGCCTGCCGCCCATGCCCCGCGCCGCCGACCTCCACAAAGAGCTGGACCCGCGTGCCCGAAGCCAGTACCAGCTGGCCCGCCGGCGCGTGACGCGCCGGACGGGTTTCCCAATGGTCTGCGATCCCCTCCCCCGGGATCCACTCGATGTGCTCCTGGAGGACCGGCAGCGGCGGCCGCGTCGCCACTCGCACACGCAGCACCGGCAGCGATAAGCGGCCCGCCGCGTGCAATACCTCGATGGCCAATCGCCTCAGGAGATTGACCGCGCCCGCGAAACAGTCCGGGCGCTCCTGACTCGCTTCATGGGCGAAGTGCCACTTGTTGACCTCGCCGCGCTTCGCCATCAGGGGCGCGCCGCACGCATCGCACCGACAACCGCAGGCCGCACCGCGCGGCACGTCCCCGACGAATCGAATCACCCCAGCCTGGTCGACGCCGGCGAAGATCGAGAGGGAGTTCATGGCAGTGTGACCGTGGCCTAACGCTCAGATGAGCTTGGAAGCCTTCGCCAAGTAGGCGGCCGTCTGCGGAAGCCCGCGGAGTTCCAGCGCCCTGACCAGTTCCTGGGCTGAGCGCGCGGGACTTTTCCAGCTTGCGCGCATCTCCTTGATGGCAATGAGCGCCGTGAGCTCATGCAGCTCGAGCTGGTTCATGATGAATTCGTCGGGATGCTGCGCCTCGATGTGGTGGACCGCGAGCACCGCCGCCGGAAAATCCTTCAGGTTGTAGGTCACGATGGCATCCGCATGCCCCACGATCGTCGCGGCCAGAACATGGCGGTCGTCGGGGTCGGGCAACTCGAGGCCCGCGATGAGTTTCTCGTGGCCCACCACGAGTCAGCCCGGCACCGCCTCGCGCATGAGCAGCACGGTGCGCTCGATCGCCTTGGCCTGCGCAGGCATCTTTTGTAGGAGGTTGTGGGTCCACTCGGCCTCGATCGCCGTGCTCCAGCGCGCGTGGTACAGCCCGGCGAACGTCAGCCGCATCAGGAGGTCACGCACGAGCTGCGGGTACAGCACGCAGGCGTCGAGGATCGCGGTGAAGCGCGCGGAGCCCGCCATCGACTCAGAACTCGAAGCCGGCGTCCTGGGACACGCGCGCCAACTCGTCGAGCGCGGCGCGGGACTTGTCGCGCGACGCCGCCTGGTAGGCCATCAAGTCTTCGAAGGCGATACGCCGGTGGCGGCCGACCTTGCGATGCTTCAAGCGCCCTTCCTCGATTTCCTTGATTACGAACGGACGCGAGACGTTCAGGATGGACGCCGCTTCCTGCGTCGTCAGTTCGGCCTCCTGCGGCACGAGCATCAGCGGCTGGCGCGCGGCCATGCTGCGCAGCACATGCGCGAGCAGGTGCAGCGCCCGGGGCGGCAGCTTCAGCACGGGGGCCTCGTGGCTGTCGTCGTCCAGGTCGAGCGTCACGTCGATGTAGTCCGCCTTCGAATGGTCGAGCGCGGCCACCAGGCACTGGTGGGCAGCGGCGGCCATTTCCGCCTCGGCGGGCGTCGCGCGTTGCAGCACTTCGCTGGTCATCTCGTTCTACTTGCAGTTGCCTTGCTGTTGATCGGGACGTGCCTCTCTCGGACGTCTGATTCATTAGAGCACAAACGCAATAAACGCAGTATTCGAAGTAAACGAACATTCGCGTTTTTGCCAAGCCGGCTGTTCAGGGGCCCGCTGGCACCGCCCTTCTCTTCCACCGCCCTGCGCCGGGAGCTTCCAACCCTTCCGCGCGATTCGGAGAGCATCCAGAAGTTGGGTGTGTCCTACGCCGCGAGCTCCTCCCATGCTCCGTCACCAAAGCCCGGATACCACTTCCGGAACGCCGCGCAGAGCGCATCGTTCAGGACGTGGACTCGGACTTGAAGGAGCAAATGCGCTCACGCGGAGTCCAGCGCATCTGCTGCTTCTTCCTGAATCGCTTGGCGACCACCTGGTTGACGGCAGATTCGACGAAGCCGGTGGAAATGCGCTCGCCACATCTGTATCGCTCGCCGTAGTTGACGATGGCGCTCGCATTGTTGTCGATGTAAATGAAGAACTCATTGAGCGCGCGAGAGAGCTTTTTCATAACGACCGAAGGTGAACATTGACGCCAAGGGGCTGGTGCACTTGCCGCCGATCAATGCGTTGGACGAGGAAGTCGAAGCTCGCAATACCCGAGAGGCAGTCTTCAAGCACATCGGACAAGTGCAGTTGCCCGACCTGCTGATGGAGGTCGACGCGGCGACACAATTCAGCGAAGCGCTGCTGGCCCGCCGCCCTGAGTCTGGCCACGAATTGCTGGCAGTCTATGGTGCGCTGCTTGCCCATGGGAGCGACAACGACGCCGCCGGGGTGGGATCGATGATTCCTGGTCTAGACGCAGCTTATGTCGCCGCGGCCCATGCGGGGCATCGAATTCAGTGGCCGCCTGCGGCGAGCCAACGAACGGGTCTCGGAGTACCAGAACTCCCTGCCCATCGCCGCCTTGTGGGGAGACGGCGCCAAAGGGTCGGCAGACGTGATGGCCATGGATGCCAGTCGGCACTTGATCGGACACGAACTCGCAGAGCCAGTCAGCGAGACTGCGTTGGGGTCAGAGAGCGACGACCTTAGTCGGAACAGGAGCGGAAGGTCGCTGGATGCACGGCCTTGAGTCAGAATGCGAACAACACGCGAGGGGACGGATGAAGGTCTTTCTTAGTTGGTCCGGCACACGCAGTCAGTTTGTCGCTCACGCACTGCGTGACTGGCTTCCGGGCGTCCTGCAAGTGGTGGAGCCGTGGCTCTCGTCAGACGACATCGAAAAAGGCACGAAATGGATGAGCGGGCTCGAGCGGGCGCTAGCAGAGACACACCTTGGCATCGTATGCCTTACCACAGACAACTTGGACGCCACTTGGCTTCATTTCGAGGCGGGCGCAATCTCGAAGCTCACCAGTACGGCACGCCTCTTTCTCTACAACCTTGACGTCGCTCCTGCGGAAATCAGCGGCCCGTTGGCTCAGTTTCAGGGGATCAGTGCAGATCGCGCGGGGACTCGTAACCTCTTGTTATCACTGAACCAGCAGACATCCGGCCCGGTACTGCCTGAAAAAACGCTGGATAAGGCATTTGACCTGTGGTGGCCGCAACTGGAAGCATCGCTCGCGGCAATTCCATCGCCGGCGCCAAGGCGACGGTCACTTCTGACGCTGGAAGACAAGGTGGACCAGATCCTGAGTTTCATCGAAACCCTCACGATACGGCCTGCCTCGGGGGCCACTCCGACGCCGAAATCACAAAGCGCCCGGGTGACTCCCGTTTCGAGATCAAGAGCGAAGCGACCGCGGGCATTCATCGGATCTTCTGCGGAGGCATTGCCGGTGGCAAATGCGATTGCACACCTGCTTGAACAAGTTGCTGAATGCGATGTCTGGGCCCAAACGTCGTTCCTTGCATCTAGTGAAACTTACATCGAACACCTCAACGACGCTCGGCTCTCCTACGATTTCGCAATCTTTGTCATGACTGCAGACGACATCCCCACATCACGAGGCGTTCCTGCCCCAGCGCTGCGCGACGATCTTGTGTTCGAGCTCGGATTTTTCTCGGGCGCCCTTGGCCGTGCGCGGACATTTCTTCTGGTGCCGGAGTCATTGCAGCGGCTGCCCTCTGACCTTACATTCGTCACAACGACGGTTTACAAATCAAGAGCCGATGTGAACCTACTTGCGGCACTGGCTCCGGCGATGTCACAAATCAAGCGGGCAATGGGTATCGGCTAGTGCCTAGTCCCATACTCGTTGTCGGGGCGCCGTTAGTGCGTTGTCAGTGACGTTGACGGGGGTCGCCTCAGCCGTGCTAGGCCAGCGCAGGCCCGCTAGCGTTCGCAACCACGAGAACTTCTCTTCGTCGGGGCCTGACAGTAACGGTTCAAAGTCATCCAGGTAGACAGGGATAACGACCTTGCCGACCCTGCGCGCAAGTTCCAACTCCCGAACAGCCCAGCCGCTCCGAAATGTCCCTTCCGATAGCAGGACGACGAAAACGTCTGACACATCGATCGCGCGCACGATTTCCTCCCCGGCGAAGTCACCATTGACGCGCGTGCTGGTGTCGAGGAACGCCTCGACATCCCCCCGCCGCAGGGCTTCGCTGAGCTCAATTGCTTGCAAACGCCGGTCGTGACTGTATGAAACGAATGCCCGAATCTGCTGTCGAGCAGCGTTGGCGTTCGCGGCCGAGCGCGGATCGACCCTTTGGATGATCTCTAGCGTGATCTGGTCCGGTGTGACCAAGAGGCCCGGAGGAGCTGATCGACGCTTCAACTCCGCGATCTCTAGCTCGGTCTTCTGCGTGCTCAGTTCCCCGTGCTTGATTTCCACGTCGAGCTTCTTCTCGGTCTTGCGAAGCATCAACAAGTCGATGATGGTTTTAATCGCATCTGCAAACATGTTGGCTCCCCCTCGAATTCATCTCAGGAAATGGGCTGTCGTCCGCAAGAATACCGTCCGCGCCAGTGCAATAGGTCGACTGCGGCACGTTCAGAGCGATTTCTACAGGTCGGGCGGACTTGCGAGGCCCTGCTACGCGCTCTCGAGCTTCGGCGCCAGCGAGTA
>NZ_JASZYM010000038.1:0-24484 GCF_030317005.1 Variovorax sp. J22R115
CCTTCATGATCACTTCGACGGTATCCGTATTCCTATTCGTACTCACAGTCCTACTCCTATCTTCAAAGATAAGCGATGGACCGAGTCCTGTCATTCAAGGGGCCAGCTCAGGGTCGAGGCGCTTGTTGCGCCTGAGGAGACGAACAAGCTAGAGCTTGTCCAGGTGGCGGAGCTGTTGGCGGAGCAGGGTGTCTTCGACCGAGCTGCGGAGCTCTATGCGCGTGCTATCACTACGGTTGGTGGAAATCCGCTCACCTACGGTTATCTCAACAGTCTGATTGAGTCGAACCAGCGGTCGCGTGCGCAGCAGCTAGTTGACCAACTGCCCGAACCGGTCCGGACACGCTCAGATTTCAGGCGGCTGGAGGCCAACCTGGCGCGGCGCAAGGGGGATTGGAGGCACACTGCAGAGCTTCTGCGCATAGAGTTGAATGAGTTTCCGAAAAATTCAACCGTGGCGGTGAACTACGTGGGCGCGCTGCATCGGCTCGATTCACGAGACGAGGCAATTCAGCAGTATCTTGCCTCCAAGCCGGTGTTCGATGGACAGCACCCAGTTGCAGAGGCGGAAATTGCCAAGTACGAAGTCGCGCATGGGTTGCGGCCGCAAGCGATACGCCGGCTCTACAGCCTGGTGAGGGGCAACCCCCGGAACACCCGTCTCGCGGGCTACTTTCTGGCGCAGCTGCTTATTGGCGAGTTACTGCCAGAGATGGCCAACGAAATCCAAAAGGCGGGTCTTGGCGTCGTCGCGGTGTTGACGGCCGGTGGCGAAGACCTGGTGGTTGCGGTGGACTTCGAAGCCGAACTCGTGGGTGGCTGGACCGGCATGGTTGGCGCCAATTCGGAAGTGGCGAAGGCCGTGGAAGGGAAGGGGGTTGGTGACGTCGTTTCGTTGCACCGAGGGCTCGGGCAGATCGATTACAGGGTGACCAACCTGTATTCGGTATACGGGTTTGCAATGCAACAAGCCGAACTGCTGCTGCGCTCAACTGCGAATCACGAAGGTCCTGCATGGTCCGTGAACATCGCAGCGCCGAATGGCGGCCTGGACGTTGAGACGCTCGCTCGACCCGCCCGGGAAAAGGAAGCACGAGTGACTGCCGCGTACCAAGGCTACAAGGACATGAGGTTCCCTTTGTCCACCTTGGCAAAGCATATTGGAACTAGCCCGCTTGAGCTGGTGCTCGGGTGGCGGGTGGATTTGGCAACAATGTTCGTCGCGTTGGGAACCGAAGACGAGCAGGACGCCCATTGGCAGCTATTGAAAGAACGGCCGGCGGTCGTGTTGGATCTGCCGACGCTAGGCGAGCTGGTGGCGCTCAAGGTGTTTCGCCAAATCGCGCCTCTGTGGGGGAGGCCGCTGGTACCCTCCGCGGCACGTGATGAACTGATGGGCATTCTCGAGGCAGACCTGCAACTTGAGCCGGAAATGGCCTTGCAGGAAGTGAACGGTCAGATTGCACGGGTGGCGTACACCGAATCGTGGCGCCAGTCGCGGTTGTCTGTTCTTCGCGAGATGCTCGCTAGTATCGACGAGCTATGCGAAGTCACTCCGGTTTTAGGGCCTAAAGTGCTGGGGCCCGGACATCGGTGGCTGGAATTGCTTCTTGACGACGCGACGCTCGATGCTGTCTATTTGGCAGTCGAGCGCAACGCGGTTTTGGTTACTGACGACGCGGCACTTCGTCTCGAAATGGCGCGAATCGACTGCAACCGTTCGGTGTCCGCGCAGGCGGTTTTGGCCTATGCGCGGGCCGCGGGCGCCGTCTCGGAGGACCAGTATGTATCCGCACTGGGAAGCAAGCTACTTCGTGCGCAGGATTTTGTAAGTGTCTCTGGCGCTGATTTCATTCGAGAAGCCCGGCGAACGCCACACGAAGCATCTGAAGTTGTACTAGCAGGGCTGGGCACTCTTCGAAGCCCCAACCTGAACATTGCCACTGGCGTCAAGGTGGTTGCGGAGATGCTGACGGCCCTAGCAGGAGAGCTTAAGAATTCGGTGCTGGCTCGATACTATTCGGCGACGCTGGACGCCTTTAGGGTTCACCAAGTGCCACGCCTGTTAGATGTCGTCCATCGCGCGTTGGCCGGTGCGATGGCCGAGCGGCTGGAGCAGCTCCCACGCAGAAAGGCCACATTGCTCCGGCGCGAACTCGGCGCGTTGATGACTCCACCGGCGGAGGTGGAGCCTGAGGCTCTTCAACTGACGCCCATCGCGTTTGCAATTCGAGAACTACTTTTCGGGATGACCCGTCGCTCGTGAGGCGGCGTGTCCGCAAATGAGAAGAACGGCTTGAAGGGGCTGCGCTGCCAGCAATGCCGATAGCGCCGTCATGTTGCTGGCTCTCGACCTATAAGGCGAGCCGCCTCCGCAATTTGCGCGAAGAACTCGGCCCTGCGCGTCCTTTGCCGGGTTGGTCTTTGACCGCTGCGTGCCTCGCGACAAGACCACCTAATCATTGCCCTCATGGTTGTCATATTCTCGAGCTCAGTTGGGGGCGCGGTCATATTCAACCGTTCGCTTGGCATTAGTGTCGGCAGTTTCCTGAAGGCGAATACCAAGCCTCCATAGGAGCATCACAGAGGCCCGCCGAGCGAGGTTAGGTCCTTAACGATGCCGGAGTGCTTACGAACGTCAGCCGAGTGACTGTCTGCATGCTTGATCTAGGCGCGCGCGCCGGTTGGGGCGAGTGACCGACGGCGGGTCGATCCTGACATAATCGCCCCCCTTTCACCGCCGCCGGAGTCAGACCATGCGCGTCGTCGTCGCCCGAATGCAGCACGAGACCAACACGTTCTCCCCCGTGCCCACGCCCCTGGTTGCTTTCGGCTCGGGCAACGGCACCGGTCCCTACTACGATGCCGACGCCAGGCGCGTGATGACCGGTGCGAGGGTGGCAATGGGCGCGATGCTGGCAGCGGCCGAGGCGCGCGGCTGCGAAATCGTGACGCCGATCGCGGCCATGGCCACCCCCAGCGCGCCGGTCGAGGCTGCGGCCTACACCCACATCTGCGACACCATCTGCGAGGCCATCGCCGCGGGCTGCGACGCCATCCTGCTCGACCTTCATGGTGCGATGGTGGCCGAGAACAGCGACGACGGTGAGGGTGACCTGCTTGAGCGCGTGCGAGCGCTGGCACCGAAGACACCGGTGGCGGTGGCGCTCGACCTGCACGCCAACGTGAGTCCGAAGATGGCAGCCAACGCCGATGTCATCGTCGGCTACAAGACCTACCCGCATATCGACATGTACGAGACCGGCGCGCATGCGGCGCGCCTTCTGTTCGACATGTTGGACGGCAAGGTGAAACCCCTGATCGGTTTCGCCCAGTTGCCGGTGTTGGCGCAGACGCTGGAAATGAACACCAACCTTGGCGCGATGAGGGCAGCGCTCGATGGTGCGGTGTGGCGCGAAAAGGATCGCGGCGTGCTGGCGTGCAGCGTCTTCGGCGGCTTTCCGCAAGCCGATACGCGCGAGGCCGGAATGAGCGTGCTGGTGGTGACCGACGGCAATGCCGCGCTGGCTGCGCGTACCGCACGCTGGGGCGCCAACTTCCTGTGGTCACGGCGCAGCGAGTTCATCTTTCGCCAGCAGCCGCTGGCGAAGTCGCTCGGGGCGGCAAGGAAGGCGGCTTCCAAGGCGAACGGCAAGCCGGTGATCCTGATGGACCATGGCGACAACGCGATGTCCGGCGGCACCTGCGATACCGTCGACGTGCTGAAGGCGGCACTCGATGCGGGGCTCAACGCCATCTTGGTCGGGCCCACTTGCGACCCGCAGGCTGTGGCCATCATGGCCAAGGCGGGTGTTGGCGCCGCCGTCACGCTGGCGCTGGGCAACAAGACGCCGATGCCCGGCGTCGGCGTCACAGCGCCCGAGCCGTTGATGCTGACCGGCCAAGTTCGCATCGTCACCGATGGCGACTATGTAATCAGCGGCCCCATCTTCACCGGCAGTCACACCTACATGGGTACCACCGCCGTGCTGGACACCGGGCGAGTCAGGGTGGTCGTCACCTCGCAGCCGCACGAGCCACTGGACCTGGGCTGTTTCACCTCGGTGGGCATCGATCCGCGCGAGGCGCAGTATCTGGTGCTCAAGTCGCGCATGTATTTCCGGCCTATCTTCGAGCCGCTGGCCGCCGCTGTCGTGCCCTGTGCGAGTGTCGGTGTGACCAGTTCGGACAACGCGATCTTTCATTTCGAGAAGGTCAGGCGGCCGATCTATCCTCTGGACCGCATGCCCGCCGCCTGGAGCGCTTCGTGATCGAATCATAGGCCGTCAGCGTCTGGTCCATCTGGTCCAACAGTCGACGCGCTTTGAGCCCGCTTCCGGCCGCTGCCTCGAACTCGTTTTTCCGAGCACGCTCACCTGGCGCAGTGGATCGGTGCCGATACCTGACCCGGCAGCGTTCGACAGCATCGAGGTCAACGACCGTCTCGCCCTGATCAAGCTATGAGCAGCTGACGGGCAGACGGCCCGTCAAGAGCGCCTCGGTCGCACGCTTACCCTCAAATGGCTCTGGCAGTGGCGAGTGTCGGCGTCGGAGCGACGCGTACAGCCGGAATGGAGCTCAGCGTACAGCCGCTGTGGGGAACCTATAGCGACTCCGAGCCTTGCCAACGTGAGTGGCACGACGGAAAAGACAGGAAAGCGCCGGACTGCAGGCGCTCGCGTCTTGAGCGGGGAAGGGCGGCTTTCGCTGCGACGAAGAAATCCGATTGGGATATTCATCGCCGCCTCATCGGATGATCGCCGTGGCGCCGGAAATGAAGTTCTTTGGTACTCCGATACCCAGTCGCGTTGCGGTTCTGAGATTCAAAACGAGGTCAAACTTGTTGGCCAGTTCAACTGGCAGCTTCCCGGGGTCGGCTCCCTGAAAGATCTTCGCGATGAAGCGGGCGCACCTGCGCGCCAAGTCGTGGTAGTCCAATCCGTAGGCCACAAGAAACCCAGCCTCAGCGTATCGTCTTCCGTCTCCGATGGCCGGCACACGGTTCTGAACAACCAGTTCGCCCAGGCGCTTGACGTTTATGTAGAAGAGCGCGGTCGAGTCAGCCATGAGCGGCAGGCCCGAGCGACTGATCTCTTGAATCACTGAATCGAGTTCGTCGATGGATGCGATCGGGAAGACCTGCGCCGAGGTGTCCATCGACTTAGCCTTTGCGTCGAGAGCCGCGCGCATCTCGGGTCGGGTTGCAATGGGGGAGGACGCTGTCGTGAGGAAGGCCACCTTGCGCGGCCGGCGGGTGATCTCCACAAGGAACTGGAGCCGCTTGGCCAGGAGCTCTGGCGCCAGGACCGCATTGCCCGTCACGTTTCCATCTGGACGACGAAGGCTTGCTACCAAACCGTCCCTTACCGGATCGGCTGATGTCAACATAACGATTGGAATCGTGGAAGTGGCTTTCATTGCCGCCTTAACCACGCCTGTTCCCCCCGACACGTAGATGGCGTCGACTTTGTGAGCCACCAGTTCCTGGGCCGCATCCTCCGCTGTTTTTCCATCTCGGCCGACAAAGCTTGGGACCACTGTGAAGTCATATCCCTCCGTAAGGCCGAGTCGAGCCATTTCAAGCAGGAACTCGATCCAGATGGGGTCGACGGGGTTGTCATCGATCGACAAGACACCAAGCCTGTGGTGTTTCTTCGACAGTGCCGCGCTTGGCAACGCCAGCAGCGTTGCACACCCTGCGAGCACGAGGCATCTGCGTTGAGTTCGCATTGCGCACCTCCTTCCCCAAGGGGCGACGTCGAATCGCCCACTCGACGCTGATTCGATCAGACGTGCGGTCGGAACGCAAGCCACCCCAAAGGGGGGCACGTCGTCCTATCGATCTAACGTTCCCGATCGAGTCGTAGTCGGCGAAGTTGCCCCTTAAGGACCAGCGATGCACGGCTGCGCGTGCACGGGGTGCAGCTTGCAGGCGCTCGGCCTGTATGGCGCCACGAGCACCAGTGAAAGCGCTACGACGGGGGTCATTCCTTAGCAGGCGGGACGCCTACGGTGCCGGCATGCTGGTAAGCAGCAGCATCTTCTAGCGCCACTTCGGCATGGAGCGCAACGCCGCGGCACGTCAGGCGGCCGATGCTCGCAAAGCCCGGCAGGCGGACAAGGCGGCCATGTTCAAGGCCTGCTCCGAATCGAACACGGCTGAGGTCTACGCCGCCCAAATGGCAATGGACCGCGTAGCCACGTGCGGCGCATCGCAAGTACATGGAGTGCCAGAAGTTAGCTCGCGCCACCTACCCATGATCAACTCCCAACTCGCCCGCCGACCCAGCCTGACTGGCGCGAGCGGAAACGACTGGAAAGCGCTGGACTGCTGGCGCTCGTGTCGCAAGCGGGGAAGGGCGGCTTTCGCTGCGCAGTGCATCTCGCTAACTGCGGCGCCTGTCCTAGTCCAGGTCACCGAGTTTCACCCGCTCATGAATACCATGTCGTGCGCGACCGGTCGCACGGGCCGATGGCGTTGACTGGGTCTGAACCAGACGGAGATCGATGCGCCTATAGTTGGTGAACCGAAGTGATCTCAAGGAGCGAGTGATGAAGATTGCCGGGAACGTTCCGTCCAGCTTCGTTGGGGAAAGCGGGCGAAGAAGGTCCTTCCGCATCGCTCGAACTGGTGGCTGAGGCGAGGGCGCCGGGGATAAACGTCGCGCAAGCAGGAGTCCGGGCTTGCGGCGGCCGTAGCGGCTCGCCGCAAAGAGCACTGGCTGGGGCGTCGATCCCATTGCTTACCCATCACCGCTTGGGTGAGCAATCCCATGTGCGTCGCGTTGAAGGTGCAATCGGTCAGCGCGGTGCCAATGGCTGCCGACGTCGATGGCTCCCGCCGCGGCACCACCATCCACGACGAGACGCCGCTCCGGCCTTTCTACGGAAGGCTGCAACGTCAGAGCCGAGTGCACCATTGGCTGGCAATCCGACTGCGGAAGGTCTCCAGGCTCGACTGAACGAACAAGCAGTTCTCCGGGAGGGGTACCTTTTTCCTCGAGGTCCGCCATTCTCGGGTTAGACCGTTCTGGCGTAACACCCACGGCTAGGCGCCTTGCCATCAAAGTTTAGGTTGACAGGCTTTGAGCGCAGGAGTGTGATGCATCGCCTTCTCGATCCAACTGAGAGCCGCTTCACACCGCGCTCCTGCTGGACCGTCCAAGTGTTTCGTTCCAGTCTAAAGCGAACTCCAACAACCGGAGGATCTGACATGAACGCACAATCGGGCGACGTCGCTCTGGGTTTCATCGCGCGTGGTCCTCTTTCACGCGGCTCCTTGACTCGCGGACTGCTAGCGCTCTGTGCGACTGCGGCACTGATCGCATGCGGTGGCGGAAGTGGTGGAGGTAGCATCGGCTCAGCTAGTGCGCCGGTCTCCGCCAAGTTCGTGGACAAGACGTTGCAGGCCGCAAAACTCGCCGCGACAAGAGGTCAGCCTGTCAGCCCTGGTGATGACAAGGGTGTCCAACCTGAAAAACCGGGAGCGGCAAAGTACGGGCTGGCCATCAACCTCGGGACGCTCGGCGGTGCATTCAGCTTGGCGTACGCCGTCAATGCGAATGGTGACGTTGTCGGCACTGCGGCATTGGCAAGTGGCGAGGAGCATGCTTTCCTGTGGCGCAATGGAACTATGACGGACCTTGGAACGCTCGGAGGGGCCGGTAGCGTAGCGTACGGCATTAACGCAGCTAGCGATGTAGTCGGTTATTCCTTCACCGCGCTCGGGGAGCAGCATGCCTTCCTTTGGCATGGTGGAGTAATGCAAGATCTTGGTCACCTCGGTGGTGGCAACAGCATCGCGAGGGGCATTAATGACGCGGGGCAGATTACTGGGACTTCCGCGATTGCTAGTGGAGAACTTCGTGCCTTCGTTTGGGAGAACGGGACCATGACAGATCTTGGCACGCTGGGGGGCAGCGTCAGCTTTGGCAGGGCCATCAGCAACAGTGGTCAAGTCGTCGGCGGCGCCGTAAACAACTTCGACCTAGAGTACGCCTTCTCCTACCAAGGCGGCGTGATGAGTTCATTGGGCACCCCACCTGGCGGAACATTTTCAGAGGCAGCAGCAGTCAATGGGGCCGGCAAGATTGCCGGCATCATGGATGGCCCGGGTGGGCAGCTTCGGGCGTTCGTCTTCTCGAGCGGCGCGTATACCGACTTGAGCTCAGCGTTCAACGGCGACTACAGCGAGGCTTCAGGGATTAGTGGGGACGGTCTGGTCGTCGGAACGCGAATCACGCAAGATGGACTTGCCATCGGGTACTACTGGGATGCCACGGGGAGCCCTACGTCGTTGAACAACCGCATTCCTGGCTCTCGCTCAAACCAGAGCCTCGCGTTGGGCGTCAACGGCGACGGCGACATAGTTGGCGGCGCGCAGTTTGAGAACCACGGGTCGGAAATTCATGCGTTCTTGCTCAAGCGAGTCCGATAGGTCTGGCACCTGTCGACACTTGATGGCAACAATGGTGTCGCGCGCTCGGAATGGCAGCAGAGGGCGAGCTTGCAGTCGTCCTCGCTTGCGTACCACAAAGGTTGATGTCCCGGGACGTGGTGTAAGTCTTCGATCACTCGCTGCACGGCAAGGCGCGTAGGGCGTAGCCCGAAGCGCCTTGCCGTGCAGCGGCCGCTCTCTTCGGGGTGGTCATCGTGAAGTCCGGATAAGTTTGAGGTGCGACCCACCAAACCTGTCCTTAAAGGAAATCACGATGACCAACCCAACTATGGCATTGGCCGAGCTCGCCGAAAAGGGAGCCGATGTCGATGTCTTGCGCCAGATGGTCCAGTTCATGGCCCAGCGCTTGATGGAGCTCGATGTTGAAGGCCGCTGCGGCGCGGCCTACGATGAGAAGAATCCGGCCGAGCGCCTGAACAGTCGCAACGGCTACCGCGAGCGCACTTGGGACACCCGGGCCGGTAGCGTCGACCTGAAGATCCCCAAGCTGCGTCAGGGCAGCTACTTCCCCGAATTCCTGGAGCCTCGGCGCACCGCCGAGAAGGCCCTCACGGCCGTGATCCAGGAAGCCTATGTTCAAGGCATCTCCACCCGTTCAGTGGACGATCTGGTCAAGGCGCTGGGCATGACGGGCGTCTCCAAGAGCCAGGTCAGCCGCCTGTGCGGCGAACTCGACGAGCGCGTCAACGCCTTCCTCGGGCGCCAGATCGAGGGCGACTGGCCCTACCTATGGATCGATGCCACCTACGTGAAGACGCGCGAGGCCGGGCGCATCGTGAGTGTCGCCGTGATAGTGGCGGTCGGCGTGAACACCGATGGCCAGCGCGAAGTCCTCGGCCTGAAGGTCGGCGCCTCCGAGGCCGAGCCCTTCTGGACCGAGTTCCTGCGCAGCCTGAACCGCCGGGGCCTTCGCGGTGTGAAGCTTGTGATCAGCGACAGCCACGAGGGCATCAAGGCAGCGGCTGCGAAGGTGCTCAAGGCCACCTGGCAGCGTTGCCGGGTGCACTTCATGCGAAACGCTCTGGCGCACGCCGGCAAGACGCAGCGGCGCATGGTCTCGGCTGCCATCGGAACCGTGTTCGTTCAGGACTCGGCCGATGCAGCTCGAACGCAATGGCGATCTGTTGCCGATCAACTCCGAGACAAGTTCCCCAAGCTCGGCACCCTGATGGACGACGCGGAGAACGACGTGCTGGCCTTCATGACCTTCCCGCGGGCGCACTGGACGCAGATCTACTCCACCAATCCTCTCGAACGGCTGAACGCGGAGATCAAGCGACGCACGAACGTGGTGGGCATCTTCCCCAACGACGCCTCGATCACGCGCCTGGTCGGCGCGATGATGCTCGAGCAGAACGACGAGTGGTCCCTCAACCGGCGATACATGCAGCTTGAAGGCTTGCAGACCCTGAGCGACACTGCGCCCACTCGGCTGTCCGCTGTGGCTCGCTGAGTACCGTGCAGCTCAGCCTTCTCCGGGCTGTGGAGCTACACCACGGAATGGGACGCGACCCCACAAAGGACGAGGCTTTCCCTAACAGCCAGGCTATGCCGCACGCCACGCAACGCGAGTGCCGCTTTGCCGGCCACGTTCAGACCCGGCACGCCAGGGGAAGCCCTCCTTCAGGGGTAGACGAGAGGAGACCATCTAGCCCGTTCAGGGCTCAAACCCGAGATCTGGCGTTGGGCAACGGAGCAGGGCGCTGTGAATGACCGTAGACCTTCGGATTGCAGTCCACCGCTTCTGCCTGCTTGTAAGTCCGCTGTCGCTGCACAACAGTACTTTCAGTACGGGGGAGTCGATGCCAGGGTGGTGCATTGGAGCGGTCACTTTGCGTCGTACCGGACTCCTTAGCACTAGAAGTGCATGCTCCTAGTCGCCAGACAAGCTCAAGGAGGCCAGTTGGACAAGTCAATCCGGTCCAAATGAGATCCCGTCAGGGTCATGCGCTCGCTGACTTCAATGCTCGGTGCGTCGGCAGCTCGTTTCGCGTTCGCTGCAGTAATAGGTCCGCCGGCCAGCGACGTCCACTCCCGCGCTGCGGTCCATGCTGTTGGAATTGTTCGTGGCCCCGAATCCGCAGCCCCAGACGAGGTGCGTGCTGGAGGCCAGGCGGCGAGCGTCGGGGCAAGCGTCGCTCATGGCGTTGACCATGCGCTCAGGCGTCGTCCATTCCGCCAAGCCGTTCTTCGGGCCGCCGCTCAGGGCCGCAGTGACGGGCGAGGCGCATCGAAAGTTGCCTGCCTCGTTCGGCCTGGTGCACACGAAGATGGCCTCGGGAAAGGTACGGTGGTTCGGGCCAGCCTCTTTCCGCGGGACGGCCGAGGAGGGGCTATCTGACATGCGCGACCAAGAAGAAGCCTGAGGCGAGACGGCTTGCGGCTCGCTGCGCGTCGCCATCGCGGGAGTGACAGCAGGGGAAGGTCGGCTCAAAGTCGCCTGGTTCGAATTGAGCGCACTTTGCTGGCCAGCGGACGAAGGGGTGCTAGTTGAAGCAGCACGAGCCGGCGGCGCATTCCGAGTTTGAAACTCCGCCTGCCCGCGCGCCAAGCTGCTGTTCAACTGAGCCTGAAGCTGAGCTTGTTGAGCGTTGCTTTTGCGCATTTCGGATCCAAGAGTTTCTGCAAACACTTGGGCTACGTTGGGCCGAGATCGTTGATCTTCTGCCCTTTGCGCTGCGTCAGCGGCCTCTTCCTGACGGACCATTTCATTCCATCTCTCAGTGTCTTTGCTGTTTGCAGCCAACCAGTTCTCGCGCAACACCGCGTACTCGGCGCGATCTGTTTTCTCGAAGGTAAGCGAACTATTCTGAGCAGGAGCGATGACGAGCAGGTGGCCAGAGACACGGTCTAAGTGCCATTCGGCCTTCTCTTTCGCGCCGGTTGAATCTGTCATCAACACCCACGAATCCGCTTGTACAGCACCGCGACGGGTCGGACTGGATGGATCGGGCGGCGTGTAGTCCCCCATGAAGGTAGAGCCCATGTTGACCTCCCGCAGGCTGCCATCCTGCTCATACGAAATTTCGACTTCGCGGGTGCTACAGCGCACTCCGAGACTGGCGGTAACGAGACACAGCCAGAACTCCCTGCGCATGACGGCTCCGGGCACTTTCCATGAGAAGCGGTACGAGATCACCTGCTTTCGTCCATCGCGCAGGACATACGCTTGGCCACCTACAAATTTTGCCAAGTCCCCAAAACGGCGAATCTGTTCAGCGGTATCGTGGGTGCGCGACCGATTGGAAGCGGCATTGTCGATTTGGGTCGGCAGCCGAGCCTGACCTGGTGACTCCGGGTTCGGAGTCTGCGCCGGCGCAGATGCGGGACCAGCGGGGAGCACCGCCTTCGCAGCGGCTTGCTGGATGGGCACTGACGCCGGAGGTGCCGCTAGCTGCACCGGGCGCGAATCGGCTGCGAGTGTCACCGACTTGGACGCACCATCTGTCGCCTGGGCTAGTTGCTCTGCCGACACCTCCCTGTATTTAAGGAAGGGCACCGCCAAGATCTGACCGTCTAGTTTCCACGTTCCAACCTTGCAGCAACTGTTCTCTTGGAGCAACGAACCATCCGGGCTGACCCTCAGGGTCGAGCGATAACTGCTGCCGTCCTGCTTCGCGACCAGAAACTCCTCTCCTGCCTTGAAGGTGATCGTGGTTGCGTATGGTTCACCGCAACCGAGGGTGACGCAACGGCGATTCCAAGCCCGAATCGAGGTTCCAGGTTCAATCCATTCAAATGCGCGCCACTCCACGTCCCTGCCGTCAACAGACAGCCAGCGCTTGTCCAGCACATCCAGAAGAATTCCCCAACGAGCACGCAGTTCGGGCTCCTGCATGCCGGTCGATGTGACCGCTGCAGCGACGGCCGAAGATTGGGTTGTAGTTTGGGCCTGAGCGGTCATGGAGATCGCTGCGGCAATGAGTATCACGGGGACAAGAGCCTTGATCACGAATCCCTCTCATCAAGTGGACGAATCCACCTGCAGTTCTTATTTGAAGATCGAGCGCGTGTCGCGCCGCGCGAAATCCTAGCGGGGCGGGCCGCACTGCCGTTACCAGACCTTGGGGCAGACATCACCCGTGTGTTGCTCATTTCACGAATGAGGGGAAAAATCGCAAGCCCCACACCAACCAAATCCATTCGCCCCTTAACGAAATGGCGGTTCTGCAACGCACTTTCGTCCCTGCACAACCCAAGACTGGCGATGCCCTCGTATCGAAGATATCGGCCGTTCGCGAGCCGCTTCCCCAGGGAGGCCAGATCAGACGCGGATATAGGGTATTGGCAAGATTGGAGCGGTTCAGCACGCCGGCCGCTCCCGGCGAACTTACTGAGAAGCCAAGATGTCCTCCGGAACCTTGGGCACGAAGGTGATCGATCCCTTGGCCACACGAAGGTCGAAAAATCTGTCCGAGTCGTCGATCTGGAAGACCCTCTCGCGGCCATCAAACGTACGCACATGCACCTGCAGCTTCGACAGGTCTTCTGGAACCACGATGAGACTGTCCTTGTTCCAGGGCAGCGTACCGTTCGCCGAGTAGGGCTGCGTGCCAGCGGCCATGGCGTAGGTCGGGCCGGTCAGGATGCACGAGACCTTGCCGGGCGCGCCCCTGGGATACTTTGTGCTGGGTCCAATCTTGTCGACACGCGCCTCCACGCGAATCCCGTTCTCACTGCTTCCGTTCCAGTCAATACGGGCGCATTTCCCGTTGTCAGCAGAGGTGTGCTTGTATGCGAATTTAGAGGTGTCTGTGAGGTCCCACTTCCATCCATTTTTTGGCATCGCCCACCTGGCAATTGTCGTATTCTTGCCTCGCACCTGGCCAAGGTCTGCTGTGTACTCGGCAACCTCTTTGCGCTTGAAAACGCGTTCCCCGGTGATTGAAAAGACTCCGATATTGGCAGGCATGACCACAACGGGAAGTTCGCGAACTACATCCTCCGTTGAACCGGCAAGCCAACTCGTGAAGCCCTTCCTCGGTTGCGTGTAGGTCACCTTGAGTGTGTAGACCTGCATCTTGTCGGCGATCGCTGGGGTCTGCGCGAGAGGAACCCGGAACTGAACTTCCTGAGGACCGATCACCGTACGATCCGCAGTCTTTCCATCGGGAAACGTCATACGGGTGTTGGCGACGTCCAAGCTCACGCCGCTGAGGCGGATGGTGTAAGCACTCGTCACGGTAGTTGGCATCACCCGCGGACTGAACGCGGCCACATACGGCCGGCCACCAGGCAAGCGTGCGACAAGTTGATTCGCGGAAAGCGTGATGAATTGAATGGTGGCAAGTCGAGCTTTGCCTGCATCGTTAACGTCTGCGACAGCCTGACGGATTCGACCGAAGTTCTGCTTCGAAGCGTCGTCCAGTTGAGCAAAAGCCCGATCCATCAACTCGGAATTCGTAGCCTTCCATGCGTCAAGTGCGTCCTTTGCGCGCACAAGAGCCTCGACCATGAGGTAGTCGCCCGCATCCTGAAACTGCTGAATGGAACCGTTGATGTTCTGGAAGAGATCGTCAACAGCAACGCTTGTCATGGCACCTGCGGCAAGTTGCGTCACTTGCGCTCCAGAACGGCTTGGGATTGCAAGCAGGCCGACCGATATCGGCAAAAGCGCGAGCACAAGGATGAAACCGCGCGTAGGGTAAAGAGTGATCTTTCTCGTCATAAAAATCTCCGGCTTGCTCGAGGTGCCCTGTGGGGCCGGACGGCATACTACCAAGATTGATACACCTAGCTACA
Source organism: Variovorax sp. J22R115 (assembly GCF_030317005.1). Lineage (NCBI taxonomy): Bacteria > Pseudomonadati > Pseudomonadota > Betaproteobacteria > Burkholderiales > Comamonadaceae > Variovorax > Variovorax sp. J22R115. The sequence goes on from NZ_JASZYM010000038.1 coordinate 14,201, forward strand.
TCCATGTGCGAGAGTTTTCATCGAGCCCAGCGACGCGTTTACTTCGGTGGCAGGAAGTTGCAGAACGACTGGGGTGTTGATTTTTGTTGAGCGTGGCCGTGCTCCAGCCGAAGAAGCAGTTTTGGAGCGCAGCGCCAACAACAGGGCGTGCGCGACCTTCAAATAGTGAGGTCGCAAGCGTCCGCTTCAGCGAAGTGCATACAGCCGGAATGGGCACGATGCAGCGGTTCCGTCCTGCCCTCGCCATCGGCTGCTGTCGCTGCAAACCCGCCGGCCAATTGGCGAGGAACGACAGGCAGGGTAGGGCCCTTTCCGGACATAGAGTTCTCGCAAAAGCGGTCGCTCTCCGGCTATTCGCAAGTGGGCCAGTTTGCGAGGCTAGCGTAACAGTCCTCGACTTTTCGGCACAGCATACGCCCGACGTCGCCCCCTGCAAAATGCAGGCACAGCCTTGCTCAACCGCCCCTTCGGCAGTTCGGCCCACCCGCGCTTTTGATGATGACAAGCCTTGCGCAAAGTCGTAGTGTTATCGGCCGTCTCCAACGACGGTTGAGAGGTGACCATGAGGGCTTGCTTAGTTGCTTTGTTAGCTCTGCTCACAGCGGGCTGCGCTCATCTGGAATTAAAGGCACCGGCCTATGTTCCAAATTACGGCGGGATCCCATACGTGGAGTTGACCAACCAGCCGTCTGGCCAGACATTCGCTTCCCTCAAAAAAGAGAAGCTCGCGGTCGTCCCCACACGAAATACCGAGAACTTGCTGCCGTTCTTGGAAGAATGTAGAAACGCCGGCGACACAAATGACAGTTTGTCTGTCGGAGTCTTAACGGTCTTTGTGCCTCCAGTCGGTCTTATTGGGATGGCGCAGGTTTCTGATGAGATGGCAATGAGACCTAGTGCTGTGGCAACTGTTTCCACGCGCCTGCTTCGCCTTCAAAGCGAAAAGTTTCGAGAAACGATTGTCGCTCCGGACTTGCCCTCTGCGCTGAAGGAAAAGCCCGACGCAGTGGCAATTGTCGATCTATCGGCCCGGGACGGATGCGAACAGACCGGAGTGCCAGCGACACTGAACCTGAAAACGCGAGTGTTGAATCAAAACGCATTACTCGTATGCGAAACCGACGATGTGGTTAAGTCGGGAGAAGCCTATTCAGCTTCGGACCTTAACTTCTTCGTCACAGACAACTTTTCGTTTCGGCTGTGGGAAGGGTACTTTCGGGTTTTTGGTCGGAAAATTGCAGAAAAGTGTGGAGGTGGATGATGCGTATTATTTTCGCGATGATTGGAGTGCTCTGCTGCTTCCTTGACGCCTACGCCCAATCTGATCCGTCAATTCAGACGAATTGTCGAAACTTCTCGGCTAGAACTTTTTGCCGAGCAGATGCCGAAAGATACCTACTTACTCTAGCGGACAAGGATCCCAAAATCGCAAAGAGAGTGCGAGACCGCTATTACAATGAACTGGCGATACAACGATTGTTCGAAAACCTCGAGCGATGGGCCCTACGTGAGGCCCCGCAAGCTCGTAAGGACGATCAAACTGAAGACATCATGGTCTCAATGCTTTATGCAGTCTTGAGAATCGATGACACGACGGAAGAGGCCGGATTGAGACGTCAACATGACGACATTGCTCTAGAGGAGTTTATGCGACGAGCTCAAGAGCTTGAGAAGGCCGAAAGAGAGAATAATGCAGTGATTCACGACAAGCGCGCAGTGTTTTGTTCACAACTGCTCGACGTTACGCAAAAAGCCGTGAGTGAAAACAAAATTCCTATGGCCCAGGAATTAGTGCAGGCAAATCAACAGAAATGTCCAAACATCGTTGGATTGCTTTTGCTCAGTGCATCAGCGCAAACGGCGTCTTCAGGGGGTGCGGTGTTTGCTACTATGTCCAGCATGTCCCGAGGGCAGGAGACCCCTGTCGAACAAGCTCAATCAAACTCATCGATGAACGCTTGGCTGGAGTTCCTGAGTGCGACCGCGGTCGGGGTCGCAGCAGCTCGATCTTCAATGGCTGTGCCCGTACCTTTGCAGACGCGACCTGCGCCTCAGGGAGCGATTCCAAATGTCAGACCGCAGACGATTCCGCCGACCGGAACCGCCTGCAATACGGGCGGATGGGGCGACTGCAAGACTTGGGTGAAGTAAAGTAAGTTTCGCGAAGGCCCGGAGTTGGCCGACAACGGAAACGAGATGTCAAGCACTGCTTCCCCCCGTGGGTGCTCTATGGTTGTTCGCTGACTCGTACTCGGCCAAGAAGCCACAGAGCGCCTTCTCGAGAGAAACATCTCCGACAGCCTTCGCGACCATGATGGTCGACATCAGGCCGCGATAAACGTAGTTCTCGGCGTCCTTGGCACATGTGGCGACGCGAGAATTGCCACGCATGCCCTCAACGTGAAAGCGAGGCGGGTCTCCGCCATACATCTCCATAATGTTCTCCGACGCGGCGTGGACATAACCCGAGTAGGCGGTGCTGATACTTTCGCCCGCTGCAAGGGCTTGAGAGGCGTTGATTCCTTGACCAAGGGCATTCATTGTGTGCGCCCGAATCTTCCTCCTTGGGACAAGGTTGGGCTTCGGAATTTCCAGCGACCCTTCCGGGCGAGAGAAGATTGCTTCGGAGTAGAAAGCCTCAAGGTATTGGGTATGGCGTTCGGTTCGTGCTCCGTTGGTTTCCGCACTCGCGAGGAAGATGATGTCCTCTTGAATCTCATCGAGCGTGCGAAATAGGACGCCGACTTCCTGGACGAAGCCTGCATCCAACAAGACTGCTACCGCATTTAGGCCACTCAAGTTCCGCGCAAGCTTTTGCAACAGTGCTTCATGAATTCCCTTGTTTGCAAACCTATAGACGAACGAATTTCTGAAGTCGACCTTCTGCGGAGGTGTGATGGTCGATTCCAGGCGACGGAACGCTCTGGTCATCGCTTCAACAGCTTCGGCTTGTAAACGAGGCATTTTGGGTTCTAGATTTGACCGACGTTGCCGAAAGTCTGGTTGTGGCTGCGGATTCAACCGGTAGATGCAAAACACTGAGAGCTGCGTAGGCAGAAGGAGTGTCGCAGATGAAGTACCGGACGCGAGCCAGAAGGCCTCGATGTGGGAGCGATGGAAGCAAGGATTTCAGATTGCGAAGCTGTTCAATCGGCCGCACACATCGTTGACACGCAGGTTCTGAAAGTAGAAGCCCAAAGTCGAGATCAAGAGTGCAGCTAGCGAGATCACCAGCGCCGGAGAAAGCAGACTGGACTTTTCGTCGGAGCCACCAGCATCGCTGGCAGGGATTGCCCGGGAGCCAGAACGCCCAGCGGCGTTGCGAGGCGCGGCTACCTCGCCGATTCAAGATGCCGGGGAAAATCGCGTGAAACTGTACGCCATGCGCTCGAAGGGTTGCGGCCAAGGCAACGCCCCATTTCGTCCCCTGCGGAAGAAGTAAAGCCAAGGGGACGCTGTTATATCCGTTGCAGCCAGCAGACTCATCAAAGCGACCGAGGACTGCCGTCAACTCGCGGAGTTCGTTGGTCGTCGCCTTTGTTGTTGATGGCAACGAAGCATTCCCGTTTTCTGCTGGGGTTGCTCGGTCAGGCGCCCGATCTCGGGATAGATACACCGTTCAGCTAGTTGAGTGCTTGGAGCGAGATACTCATAGTCAAGCCCGCGTTGACAGGTAGTTCGCGAGCCAACGATTCGAGAGGTGAACCCATGGAATCGACCAAGGCAGAAGATGCAAAGTCCGCCCCCTCGTTTGCGTGGAAGGATCGAGTTTCGATCGCTATATCGCTATTCGCGCTGGCGATCTCGGCGACCGGTAGCTACTTCACGCTGTTCAGAGAGGACAACTCCTTGAGCGCCGCCGTTCTCAGGGTCGGTATCGACGACAGGGAGACCACCGTGAGCGTCGCAATCCTGAACACAGGAAATCGTCAGGTGGCCGTTACGGGCGCAGGAATCTACTTGGTCGAGCTAGACGGATCGGAGAAACTTAGACAACGGTTGGTCACCACGACGAAGCGTGAGTCAGGGCCTGCACTTCCTTTGCTTTTGGAGCCAGGAAGGATGGCCATCGTCGAACTATCCGCGGAGACCGATTGGAACTCGGTGCAGGCGTATCGCCAGAAGGTTGAACCAGGCGAGGATCACACGCACTTCACCGAAATGGGCGTGCATATCGCCGCGTTCAATGCAGCAGGCGCGCAAACGTACGGCGATCTAGACGCAGTTCGCCTAGCGTTGGTGGACAAGAAGTTCATTGGGTATTCGCTCGATGACTCAGTTGCACGATTCACAGGCAAGACTGCCTCTCCGGAAAGTCGCCGATGACCCCTCGGAAATAGCGGAGGCCATGGCCGGGCGCATTGCACCGGGCTCTTGAGTAGCACCAACCCAAGTGCGCCTCTCTTTATCGAAATCCTGCGCCATAAGGCTGCCGATCTACGGAATTGGCAAGTACTCCGCTGCTACGTGACCCAGGTTGAGCAGCTCATCGGAACCGGCGAGAAGCGTGCCCGCGAGCGCGCGGCACGCGAGGAGCAGGAGGCCGCTAATCGGGCTGCCGCCGAGCGGGAGGCCGCTGCGGCGGCAGCCGCTTCGGAAGAGGAAGAAGAGGAGAGGGAGCGTCAGCGGGCAAGACCGAGCCTCGCCCAGGTGTTCGCGGGAACCTTCGCATCGGAGATGGCCAAGAACAACGCGCAGCCGGGATCAATGCCGCTCTGGCACAGGGGAGCCGGCAGGCCGTAACTCGAAGCGCGAGCCCCAGTCCAAGCCCGATCACGACGACGCGCAGCGAGCCGCAAGCCGTCTCGCCTCAGGCTACCTCCTGGTCGCGCATGTCGGATGGCCCCTCCTCGCCAGCCCCGCAGAAACAGGCCACGCCGGGCAAGCCGCTGAAGTTCGTCTTGACGCAGTCGATGGAGCCAGGTCTCAAAGCCAAGGCCAATCCGGTATGCGTCTCGAACGAGCGTTGCCGACAATGCTTTCGTCTCCATGCGCTGATGGGACAGTCACTGCGGCGGCAGCATCACGCTGTTGGACCTGATGAATTGCCTGTCTGGGCGCTAAGAGCCGCAGCGCAATCGCACCAGTGTCCGCTTAGTGGTAGGGTTGACAACCAACGGCCGAAACTGGCCGCGAGCACCAATTCGCGGCCGTGCCCGACAGCTGTCGAATTGTTCGTTCATCACGAGACTTTAAAAGATGGAGCGCTTTGGCTGCGCTGCCGCCTCCGCCAGTCCCAGGGTGCCGTAGGCTGAACATCGCGCCAAAGACCGAGGTGCTTGGCTCTGGCTTCTGTCTCAGCAAACTCGTACTGGCCCTGCCCCTGTGGTGATTGTTCTCGGGCGTAGGCGCGATACCACCAGGCCATGCCGATGGTCACCATGGCAAGGCCAGCATCGAGCGTCTTCGGCCCATTGGGGGCTGATGCTGGTGCCACCATTACTTTGCAGACGCTGCGGCCGTAACGATCTGTCTTGAAGCAATCCAGGCGAGCTTCCTTCATGTAAACCAGATCTGACATTGCCTGCTTCGCGCGTTCACCGAATGGCTGGCTCTTTTCGGGTGCGTCGATTCCGTTGAGCCGCACCTTGATCTCCTCGTAGCCACCTGGCACTTCACAACGGGCCTTGACGGTGTCACCGTCCAATACGCCGACGACTAGGCAGGTACTTGGGTTGGCGAAAGCGCCAAGGGGGAAGGTGAGAACGAGGGTCAACAGGAAGCGATGCATTCGTCAATTGTGACGGCCTAGCGCGGACTGGACCGAGTCGAGCCCGGCGGCTTTTCGGCGGCCGCTTTTGTTGGGCGAGGCTGACGCTGCACCAATCTACCCCCCGAAACCAAAAGGCGGTCTGGTCTCGGTGGTGACGTCAGTCCCCGCCAATGCGTTGCCGTCGATAGCGTCTCTGCCTCGTGCGCGATGAACCCATGATCAACGGCGACACAGGACCAGCGACGCCCGTCCCAATGGGCGAAGGTGCGATATGGCCGATCGGGCAGGAATAGCTCGTAGGTTCCCTCCTGATATGGGCTCTTGCCAATGGGAAACCAGTCAGTGAGTAGCGGCGGGCTTGGTCGATTGGCCATGCGGCATGAGCCTCGATTTTCGCCTCAGCATGCACCGCCCCGGTAGGTGTGCGCAAGACCCTGCCGCTTCAGGTTTGCAACCCGTGCCATCGCGCAGAGGAGCGCAACCACCACACGCTGAGCGTTCCATCGCCTTCTCCTCAGTTGAATTTTGGTAGGCATTTAGTACCAAGCTCAAGGTCCACATCATCGAGAACCCATGGAGCCACATGCAGCAGCAAGACGATTCGCTTGACTCAGCCATCGCCCCGGGACTACCTTCCCGCCTCTCTGGACTCGCAAGGAGTTGCCATGATGGCTTTTGCTCGAATCGCATCGGTAGTCTTGCTGTTGAGTTATGCCGCGCTCGGTTCCAGCTATTCATTTGCCCAGACGTCACCGTCAGAGCGTGAGGCCGCGGCCGCCGCCCAGGCAAAACGCCAAGGCAAGCTGCCCACCAAGGGCGATGAGCAGTATCAGAAGAACGCGCTTCAGCGCTGCGAACGCCAGCCGGAGGGGACCGCGAGAGACGCTTGCGTGAAGCGCGTCACTGCTGCGGGCGACACCACAACACGGGGCAGTGTCGAAGGTGGCGGGAAGATGCGGACCAACACTATGCAGGTGCCTGCAACCGACGCGCCCAAGAACTGAGGGCGCCACGCGCAATCTGGCCGCATTCAGTCGGCCTTCCGTCCTCTGCGGCCAGCAAGTCAGTGTGCGCGAGACGCCTTCCGTGCGGCGACCCTGTTGCCGCGGCACCGTTGAAAGTCCGGTTGCGGGCGAATTCCGTCTCGCCCCTGAACGGCAGGTCATGGCCGGGACTGCCTGTTCGCCAAACTCGCCTGTGGTCGTTGGCCAACCGGGCGATCGCGCCGAGGTCAGCTGTCAGGCACGGCCGCGAATTGGTGCTCGCGGCCATCACCAGCCATTCGATGTGGATGCCAGAATGCAGCCGCTCGACGCCGCTCTCGACCCATACCGGCCGGATGGGACTCGGCCACAGCAGTCGGTCGCTACTCGACGAGCCGGCCAAGAGCGGCCGCTCGCGCGCGACCGCTTCTGGTCGCGCCAGCCCTTCGGCATGCATGGGCGGGACTGACGAGCGGCTGTTTTGTTAGGCGCAGCGCACGTGTTACGGCACTGAATCGAGGCCGAGTTACGGCACGTCGTCCTATATCACGGTTAGGTCCCTTGAGCTTGGCGGAGTCTGCATTCGTGTGTAAGCTTTGAAAAGTGAATCGGCGATGAAGAAGCTGCGGCGCTTGTTGCGATCACCGCAAGTTGAACGTACAAGCGCGCTCCTTACGCTGCGTGTCAGCTGCTCGCGCTTGCGCCAGGGCCAAAAAGAGGACTGGATTCAATTGGTCCACACCGGAGGGAACGCCATGAAGCGAACGTGTACCGCTGTCGCCACCGCTGTCTCGTGCCTGAGTCTTTCTCTACCGCTCCACGCACAGGACATCGCCGCTTTGCTGCAACAGCTCAAGGCTGCCGAAGATGCGGCACACAGCGCGGCGAAGCACGAGCCGGCAAAGCCCAACGAGGCAGACCTGGTGCTGAACGCAATGAACCGCTCGACGGTGCGCAGTCCTCTGGACCCCAACATAGTGAGATCCAGAGTCTCGAAGGTCACGACCGAGCCCACCAAACCGATTGCCGGTGGGCTTGCCCCCAGGGACATCAAACTGAGCCCCGACGATGTCAGAGTGACCTTCACTCAACATTGGGGCGCTGATCTCGGCTGGAAATGGTATCTGGCCCCAACGGAAGGGCCCGTACTTATTCCGCCTGAATTCAATGACCAGGTCTCGGGTGCCCTCGTGCCCATTGGGCTGATGGCTCAGATCTGTGAACACGACGGGCTCGGCGAAGCCGGGACGGGGCACTGCGAAGACATCTCTCCGCCTGGGAGATTTGTTGGGGACAAGATCAACGACAAGGGCACCCGCTTCTGGGTGACCGACAAGCAGTCGATCTTTACGTTCACCTCGGCCAACCCTCGCGTTCCAAGCGAGGTCCAGTTTGAGTTTTGGTACCGGTCGCCCGGTCCGGGGGCCCAGTTTTCCTACATGTGGAACAAGGACTGGTACCACGAGCGCTACGAGTTCGATCTGCCCGACCGATGCGCCAACCCCGACTTGTGGGAAGGGTTCGTGTCCAAGGACAAAGACGGCAACCCGCTGGCCGGCTGGACGCCAACCAAGATCGGCAATCGCCTGACGCTCGAATTGCGGGTTAAGCCGCATTTTTGGGGCGTTGCGCACAAGAACAAAGTGATCGTCGGGGTGAGATGCCAGGCATGAACATCGCCGCCGGTGGCCGCCCAAGGACGCGAACAAGGTGCTGGTTCGGGGTGCTCGCGCTGGCTGCATTGCTCGGCAGTGCCCATGCAGCGCCGGTGGCCATCGACCATAGCAAGCGCCTGACGCCCGTCGATCAGGGCGACAGCAACCTGTGCTGGCTTGCCTCCGCGGCCATGATGGTGTCCTGGAAGGAGAGCCGCAAGGTCGACATGGGCCAGCTCGCAGCCGGACTCGGCAATCCCTATGCGGACTTGTTCAAGAACATGGCCCCTGCAAGTCCTGCGCTTGTCAAGGCCCTGGCGGCGAAACTCGCCCTGACCACTCGAGGGATGCAGAACTTCACTCCTCAGTGGTGGATAGACCGCCTACGCGCTGGACCGATCTGGGTCGGTGGCTACGAGGCCGGGGCCAAGATGCGGCACGTCCGTGTGTTGGTTGCCTTGGTCGGCGACTCCACCACCCCAAATGAAATGACGGCCATCTACGTCGAGCCGGCTGGAGGGAAACTCGTCCCAACTACGTTCAATGAGTTGAACAAGTTCTTCGAGGCCATCGCCAAAGCGCCAGGTAACCTGCCTGATGTGCAGGTGTTGACCTTCGATTGAGAGTGTCCGGTCTCGGGCGCGCCACCACGTGGTGGCGAGCGGCTCCTTCGGGTCGGTCTCAACGTTGAACGACCGCTGACCGGCACAACCGCCGACGTCTCTTGATGGCCGGTTGCTCCAGTTAAACAAGCTCACGCAGATGTCTGCAACGGGCACTGACCGGACGCCCCGAAAAGCTGGGCGGAACTACCGCTATCGCTGCAATCCCGCGGCTCAACCCGGCCACGTGCGCTCCTTGCCGAGCCAGCGAACGTCACCTGACCGCGTGCCTACGGCGGCATCGGCCGCGACATGAAAGCGGTGTCAGCTCGGATGGCCAAGGCCCGCCTTGTCTTCGCTGCTCGCGCCCCGGGTGCCTTCCCGGGTCCAGCAAAAATGGCCGGGCTTGTGTGAGTTGTGCGAGTTGACTATGCTAACTCGCACAACTCGCACTCGCAAGGGCGCCGCCATGAAGAACCTGAGCTTTCACGTAGATCTGGACCCTCGCCAAATATCCCATGAGCTGACGGAGAAGGACATTCAAGAAGTTCGGGAGGTGCTGCCTGACTTGCTCACCGCAGTACTGGCCGTTCGATACGAGCGCCGCCTAGCTGCACTCGAGACGCTCGTAGAGCTATTTGCCGGACGAGCAGAGATCACGCCAGCCGACTCCGCGCAAGCTCGGATGGAAGGACGCGCCCGTAGCGCCATCCAGGAAGGCACGGACTGGTACACGGCGCAGCAAGTGGCGGAGTTTGCGAAGCTGGGCCCCGGCAATCCAATAGGAAGCGTCAGCCGCTGGAAGGCTCAGGGCCGTGTCTTTGCACTTCGACAAGGTAACCGAGACCTGTACCCGCGCTACGCACTGGGCATCGACTTTCATCCGCTGCCTGCAATGAAGGACCTCCTGCGGGTGCTGGACAAGCGCAGCGGCGAGTGGCTGGCGACCTGGTTCGAGAGCACGAACGGCTTTCTTGGCGGAAAGCGTCCGCGCGAGCTTCTCCTATCCGACCCTGCACGTGTGCTGGAAGCCGCGAAGGATGAAGTGGAGTCGCGGGAGTTCGCCAGTTGAGCTGGTTCAATGACCCGATCACCCTCGGCACCCCCACGCTAGCGACTGAACCGCCCCAGCGCGCTCCCCATAGCGCGGCTGTGGCGTGCCTGCGATTGCCCCCGGGCCCTTACTCGACTTCGTTCGCCGGCAAGAGGGCAGGACCTTGGTGAGCGTCCAGCGATCCCACCTTGCGCCTGACGCAGCGGCTCCCGAGGATGGCGTCCACCTAAATTTGGCGGACGCCTATGCATCCCAATACTTCCAATCGCCGAGTCCA
>NZ_JASZYM010000039.1:0-24355 GCF_030317005.1 Variovorax sp. J22R115
TTGCGCGGGCATGAGGACGTAGTCATCAGCGCGCAGTTTTCCGCCGACGGCAAGACGGTGCTGACCGCAAGCTGGGACAAGACGGCGCGGCTGTGGGATGTGGCCAGCGGCCAGGAGCTGCGTGCGTTGCGAGGGCATGAGGGCGAGGTCACCAGCGCGCAGTTTTCCGCCGACGGCAAGACGGTGCTGACCGCAAGCGAAGACAAGACCGCGCGCCTGTGGGATGTGGCCAGCGGCAAGGAGCTGCGTGCGTTGCGAGGGCATGAGTACCAGGTCACCAGCGCGCAGTTTTCCGCCGACGGCAAGACGGTGCTGACCACAAGCTTTGACAAGACTGCTCGGCTGTGGGATTGCCCGGAGTGCTGCTTGACCGAGGGGATGGCGCCAGAAGTGGCCAAGAAGGTGGGCCGCGAGTTGACCGAGGCCGAACGGCGCCAATTCGGTTTGCCGATGGCCAGCGTTGTGAAGAACTGACTTGAGAGCGGACCTGTTGGAGAAGTTGGTCTCGGCAACACCGGTGTTCGCGAATCTTCATCTCCAACGATGCCGATGTGCCCGCTATTGGATTCGAGAAGGCGTAGTTGGGACGGGGGTCCATCGCGTCTCTACTTTGGCCTCGGCAACTTCGTCCAAATCGGGCCAACAGGGCGCAGAGGACCTCGGTAGGGGTTCGGCGCGTGCGAGCGCATCAAGCTTCGCCTTCGTGCAAGCGAAGGCGCTGCAGCGGGCGCGATCGAAATCTACATGGATTGCATGGACCTGCGCGGATAGCATCTGCCAAATCGCCACCTTCCGCGGCAGCCATTTCGTCCAGTGCTTTCGGGGCCATCGTCGCGCAGTTCTGTGCGCTCATCATTTCTCTTCTGCATGGCCTCGTCAGTATCCGCCTTGCCACGGCTTCAACAACTTCGTCCAGACACGCCGATTTACGGCGGTGGGCGCCGTCTGTCCCTTCGAGCCGCCCGCGGTCCGCGGTGAACTACACGTCAAGCAGTGTTCTGTCGGTTGCTTCGACCAGGCCGCGAAGAAAGCGGATCGCCTTCTCCAAGTCGTCGCGCTTGATCAGGCTCGGCGCGGGTGGACCGCCGGTCACCAGCTTGGATCGGTGAACCGCATCGCCGCGCTTGGCGATCAACTCGTCGAGCGTCTTGCGAGCGACGGGCGGCTCGAAATGCTGCCATTTCCATCCGGAGACCACGTCGATTTCGAGGTAGTCCAGGAAGAGCTTCCGGGTCTTTTCGGAGTTCGGGTTGTGGAAGCGCTTGAGTTCATCTTGCAGTTTCCCGCTCACGAACTTGCCAATGGGGCTTCCGTTGACCGCCTTCAAGCGCGCATGCATTGCCTCTGCGATGCGATCTTCCACAAAGGTTTCCCACGCCGTCAGCGCCATCACGAGGCTTGCGCGCTTAAGAACATCGCCCAGCTTCGATTGGTCCTTGTGCACAGCGTCAAACTGTTGGAGCAGCGACACCGCGTCTTCAATCGCGTTGTCGAAGGTGGCACGCGCGCGCGACATGGTTGGGTGTGAAGTCATATGGTGGTCGGGATCTGATGGCGGAGCACGATGTGGCATTCGGACGATGGCAGCGCTTGCAGCTTGCGGTCAATCGGCCTGCGTCGGGCCACGCCCGGTCCATGCGGGTCGTGCTACTCGCGCTTCATTTCAATCCGGATGTCTGGAGAAGCTTCCATCGTCGGACGCTTGAGGTCCCGGTCACCAGCCACGAGGCATCGAAATTGGATTTCAGCGCTGGCGTACTTCGCAATACCCGCATCCGCGGAACTCGTGCTTACGGGCATGAGTTGCCTGTTTTGCTTCAAGCAAAAAGCCCCGGCCTCGCGATAGAGATCCGCCTTGACCGTGCCGCCGGAGGTGGTGAAAAAGTCCCCCGGCTTCGCCAGCATGTACGTATCCGGTCCGATCGGGACCGGGCCCGAACTCGAACTCGCACAGCCGGCCAAGATTGCAGTCGCGACTGCAGCAACGACGACGAAAGCGATGGATCGAGTCTTCATGGTTTTTCTTTGGTTCGAACAGTCCGCCGAACCCGCGACCTCTGACGCGGCGCCATGAGGGATCCGACGGTGCGCATGAAACCATTCTTCCGACGATTTGCACTGGAACAATTTCACGAAAAGGCGCGCATATTTGCACGCCCCGCGGGGTGTCAATCATTCGTTCAGCGAGAGGATGCTATCGGCTGCGATTACGGCCCCGGCGTGCGTCCGGCGGGTCAGCGCGCCTCGCTATGATCGCCGGCACCTACTGCCCCGCGCTGATCCACTTTCGCGGGAGAAACCACGCCTCCCATGCCACTGACCCTTCCACAACTCGAACGCCACCTTTTCAAAGCTGCCGACATCTTGCGCGGCAAGATGGATGCGTCCGAGTTCAAGGAATACATCTTCGGCATGCTGTTCCTCAAACGCTGCTCGGACGTGTTCGACCAGCGCCGCGAAGAGGTGGTGCAGCGCGAACTGGCTGCCTGCAAGACCGAAGCGGAAGCCCGAGAAAGCGCGGAGCTCAGGCGCTGGTACGGTCAGTCTTTTTACGTGCCGCCCAACTCTCGCTGGCAATACCTGGTCAATGAAGCACACAACGACGTAGGCGGCTTCCTCAACCGCGCGCTCGGCGGCTTGGAGAGCAACAACTCCAGCCTGGCCGAGGTGCTGGAGCACATCGACTTTTCGCGCAAGGTGGGTCAGAGCAAGATCCCCGACATCAAGCTGCGCCAGCTCATCAGCCACTTCAGCATCTACAGGCTGCGCAACGAGGATTTCGAGTTCCCCGACCTGCTGGGCGCCGCGTACGAGTACCTGATCGGCGAGTTCGCCGATTCGGCCGGAAAGAAGGGTGGGGAGTTCTACACGCCACGTTCCGTCGTTCGCATGATGGTGCGGCTGGTCAAGCCCGAGCAGCAGCACAGCGTATACGACCCTTGCGTCGGGTCCGGAGGCATGTTGATCCTGGCCAAGGAGTACATCGACGAGCATGGCCAGGACGGCAACCGCGCCGAACTCTACGGGCAGGAAGCCAACGGCACCGTCTGGTCCATCGCCAAGATGAACATGCTGCTGCACGGCATCAGCACCGCCGACCTGCGCAACGAGGACACCTTGGCCGAGCCGCAGCACGTCGAAGGTGGCGAACTCATGCGCTTCGATCGCGTGCTCTCCAATCCGCCGTTCTCCATCAACTGGGGCACCAGCGACACCGACCGCGCCGGTCAGGCCGTCTGGGCGCCGAAATTCCGTGCTGAGCGTTTTCGTTACGGGGAAGTGCCGCTCGGGGCTAAAAAGGCCGACCTGATGTTCCTGCAGCATATGGTGTCCGTGCTGAAGGAGGGCGGCCAGCTCGCTACGGTGATGCCCCACGGACGAGCTCTTCGAGGACCTGTTCCGCGAGCACACCCCTGAAGAACTCGAAGCCATCCGGCAGAAGTACGCGACCAAGGGGCAGATTTTCGAGGCGCCAGCGCTCGTCGCCGATAAGGCGCGAGACATGCTGCGCCACTACGTGACCAACATCCTGCCGAACGGCTTCAAGGCCCAGGTGGTGGCCTACAGCCGGCTCGCTGTGGTCAGATACCTCGACGCCTTCATGCTGGCCCGTGACGAGCTGCTGGCGCAGGCCGAAGCCCTGAGCCCTGAGGACAAGGGGCTGAATGAGGAAGCGCTGTGCCGGCGCCCGCCCGCCGTTCAGGCGCAGGTGAAGGCTTGGCGCTACCGCGACCTCCTTAAGGCGCTGGAGTTCGCCCCCATCATCTCCGGCAGCAACAACGACGATCCGGCATGGAGGCAGTGGACCGATAGTGCCGCCCAAGAACAGCGCATCAAGCGCTTCAAGCGCCCTCTGCTGCACGCAGATTCGACCAAGTCGGATCCGCTGGCCTTCTTGATCGTAAAGTCGATGCTGCTGACCGGCTTCGATGCCCCGGTCGAGGGGGTCATGTACCTCGACCGGCCGATTCGCGAAGCGGAGCTGCTGCAGACCATCGCGCGGGTGAATCGCACCGGTTTCGGCAAGAAGTTCGGCATCGTGGTGGATTACTTCGGGCTGGCGCACCACCTGAAGCAGTCGCTGGCGGTCTACGCCGACGAGGACATCGACGGGGCCCTGCAAAGCCTCAAGGACGAAATCCCTGTGCTGCGCGACCGCCACCTGCGGGTGGTTGATCTGTTCCGCCGTCGGGGCGTGGAAAGCTTGGCCGATCACGAAGCCTGCGTCGAGGTGCTGAGCGACGAGCGGTTGCGCGCCGAGTTCGCGGTCAAGCTCAAGCAGTTCCTCGATACGCTGGACGTGGTGCTGCCCCGACCGGAGGGATTGCCCTTCGCGCCCGACGCGAAGCTGCTGGCCTTCATCTATGCCCGAGGCGTAACCGCTACCGCGACACCCCGGTGCTTGGCAAGGACGTGGGGGCCAAGGTGCGCAAGCTCATCGACGACCACGTGGTGTCGATGGGCGTGGACCCCAAGATCCCCCCGGTATCGCTGACCGATGCCGACTTCGGCGACAAGGTGGCGCGCGAGCCGAACGATCGCGCCAAGGCGTCCGAGATGGAACACGCCATCCGGGCCCACATCCGCGAGAACGCTGACCAGGACCCCGTGGCCTACCGCAAATTGAGCGAGCGCCTGCGCGACCTGTTGACCAAGCTCGGCGAGCATTGGGACGAACTCAGTGCCGCCCTGCAGGGGCTGGTGAACGACATTCGGGCTGGGCAGGTCGCCCACGACGACCGGTTGCCCGATATGCCCGAGCAGTACGGCCCTTTCCTGCGGCTGATAGTGGACGCCGCCGCAGGGGACCGCGCCATCACGCCCGCCGAGCAGACGAAGCTGGCCGACTTGACCGTCGAAGTGGTGGACACCATCGTCGCGGAACTCACGCCCAACTTCTGGAAGCCGAACCGCCAGCCGGCGCAGGATGCGCTGGCCAGCCGCATCTTCGAGTTGCTGATGCATTCCCGCTTGTTGCCGACGCCGCAGATCGAGGCGCTGGTCGATAAGTTGATGGAGCTGGCGCGCGCCAACCATGATCGGCTCAGCAAGCGATGAGCAACCTCGTCGTCAACGATCTTCGCTTCGAGGTTCGCCGCAGCAGCGCGCGGCGCTCGCTGGAGATCACGGTGGACCGCAGCGGGGATCTGATCCTTGCCGCGCCGCCTGCGGTGGATGACGCAAGGCTGCGCGACTTCGTCTTGCGCAAGCGCATGTGGGTCTACAAGCAACTGGCCCGGCAGGATGCGCTCGGGCACGAGGCGCCACGCAAGACCTTCACCGACGGGGAGGGGTTTCTCTACCTGGGTCGCAGCTACCGTCTGCGATTGGTGAAGGAGGCCGATGCAGCGGTCAAGCTCGTCGGGGGGCGCTTCGTCATGCCGACCGCGCTGGCGCGTGATGGCCGCGAGCATCTGATCCGCTGGTATCGCGAGCGCGCACAGCCCTGGCTCTCCGCCAAGGTGGAGGACTACGCGGCGCGCATGGAGGTCGCCCCGGCCGGCATCAGGGTGCAGGACCTTGGTTATCGCTGGGGCTCATGTGGCAAGGCGGACTGGCTGTACTTTCACTGGAAGACCATCCTGCTGCCCGCGCGCATCGCGGAGTACGTCGTGGTGCATGAAATGGCGCATCTGCACGAGCCGCATCACACGCCGGAATACTGGCGCCGCGTCGAGCGCGCCATGCCGGACTACGAACTGCGCAAGTTTTGGCTGGCGGCGCATGGTGGTGAGGTTGAGGGAATCTAGCCTGCGGGCTGCGGTGCACTTTGGTTGGCTATGCGGCCGGCCACACCAATAGTCATGAATCGGCGCCGAAGGAGGCCCGATCCCTAAGAACGGGGGGTAAAAAATTGCAGAAACGCAGGGGGAAAAGCCGCTACCCCCGAAAATTACCCCCCGCCACTGCGAGCTTGAACAAGTCTCGAGTAGCTGGCGCTAGACACAAAAAAGCCCTAAGTACTTGATTTCCTTAGGGCTTCGTTCCTAAGATAGACGTCTGAACGCTACCTTAGACTGAAAGATGGTGGCCTGGGGCGGAATCGAACCACCGACACGCGGATTTTCAATCCGCTGCTCTACCAACTGAGCTACCGGGCCTTGGTGTGCAGCCTTAGATTATACAGCGCTTCTACGACCTCTCGAAAGATCGACGCCGAGTTGCTTCAATTTCCGATAAAGATGGGTGCGTTCGAGGCCGGTCTTCTCGGCGACGCGCGTCATGGAGCCGTTCTCCATGGCGAGGTGGAATTCGAAGTAGGCCTTTTCGAAACCGTCGCGCGCATCGCGCAGCGGGCGGTCCAGGTCGAAGCTCTGCGTGGACTGTGGTCCCAGGTCCGCCGCCGGCAACGGTGGCACAGCAGGCACCAACGCGCTGTCGCCCACCGTCGTGACCACCGCGGCAAAGCTGCTCGCGGGCGGCACAACGCTGGCCGCGGCACGGCGTGCGCTTTCGCGTGCAAGGCCCTGCTCGACGGCCTTCAGCAGCTTCTGCAAGGTGATGGGCTTTTCGAGAAATGCGAAGGCACCGATACGTGTGGCGTCCACCGCCGTATCGATCGTGGCGTGGCCACTCATCATGACGACCGGCATGCTCAGGAGGCCCGCTGCGGACCACTCCTTGAGCAGCGTCACGCCGTCGGTGTCGGGCATCCAGATGTCGAGGAGGACCAGGTCAGGACGGGCACGCTGTCGAGCGGCGCGCGCTTCGGCTGCGTTCTCGGCGAGTTCCACGTTGTGGCCTTCGTCATTGAGAATTTCGAAGAGCAGGTCTCGAATACCCAGCTCGTCGTCGACCACGAGGATGTTTGCCATTTTTGCTAGTTGTGCGCCGTGTGTCTTGTATGGAGTGAGAGGTCCGTTTGCCGGCCCATCGCCTCGCCCAACGGGGGCTTCAGGTGACGGATGACTTCGAATCTTCTATGTGAGCGACTGCTCCCTGCGGCTCAGCTGCAAGCGCGAATGATAACGAGACTTGTGCCCCAGCCACAGCCCCATCGACGATGCGATTGGAAAGTTCGATTCGCGCGCCGTGCTCGTCGGCGATTTTCTTGACGACCGCCAGGCCCAGCCCGGTGCCCTTGGACTTGGTCGTGACGTAGGGCTCGAAGGCGCGCTTGAGGATGTGCTCGGCAAAGCCGGTTCCGCTGTCCTGCACGGTGAGGCGCACGCGCTGGCCCGAATCCGACAGCCGCGTGCGGATCACGACTTCGCCCTGCTGTCCGGAGCGATGCGCCGTCACCTCTGCCGCATCCTGGGCGTTTTGCAACAGGTTGTGAATGACCTGGCGGATCTGCTGGGCATCGGCGCGAATGGGCCGGCACCGCTCGTCCAGCTCGAAACGCAGCGCGACGCTCGGGTGGTGGTCGGGCGGATAAAGGTGCAGAACATCGGTCACGAGCGCGTTCAGGTCGACCGGTTTCAGTTCGGCGGCGGGCAGGCGCGCATAGTCGCGGAATTCATTCACCAGCCGCTTCATGGCATCGACCTGATCGACGATGGTCTTGACGGATTTGGTGAGGATCGCCTGCTCGGTCGAAGCGACTTTGCCCGAGAGCTTCATCTCGAGGCGCTCCGCCGACAACTGGATGGGCGTCAGCGGATTCTTGATCTCGTGGGCAAGGCGGCGCGCCACTTCGCCCCAGGCCTGCGCGCGCTGGGCGGACACGATCTCCGAGATGTCATCGAACACCAGGAGCCTGGCCGAGTCGGGCAGTTCGGCCCCGCGCGCCACGATGTTGATGGCGTCCTGGTCCATGGCGTCGCCTTCGGCGTGCAGCTCGAAGGCATGCTGCCAATGGTCGAGCCCATGCTGCATGCGCTCGACCTCAAAGTCCTCGAATTGCTGTTGCACGTTCTGCGCGAATTCACCCAGTCCGGGCACGTCGGCCAGCGGCTGGCCTTCGAAGGCGGCCAGCGGCGCGCGCAGCACGCGCGTCGCGCCCGGATTGGTCGAGTGGATGACGCCGCGGGTGTCGAGCACGATCACGCCCGAAGTCAGGTTGTCGAGAATGGTCTGGAGATGGGACCGGGCCGCGTCGAGCTCGCCCATGGTCTTTTCGACCGCGCCGCGCGCATCCGCCAGTTGCTGGGTCATGACGGCAAAAGAGCGCGTGAGACCACCGAGTTCGTCCTTGCCCTGCAGCACGGCCGTGGGCCGCAGGTCCCCACCCGCCACCTGTCGCACACCGTCGGCCAGCACCAGCAGCGGCCGCGCGAGCTGGTTGCCGAACAGCACGGCCAGCAGCACGGCGCCGAACACCGCCAGGAACAGCGTCAGCGTGAGCGTACCGATGTACATCCGGCGCAGCCCTTCGCGGGCGAGCGCGCGTTCCTGGTATTCGCGATTGGCCTCCTGGACGGCGAGCGCGTTCGCCACGACCGCGGGTGGCAGCGGCTGCGTAACTTGGAGGAAGCGCGGTTCGGTGTTGAATTCGAAGCCTTGTCGCTGAACCAGCGCAAGCGCCCGGACGTTGGCCGGAGGCGGCGCGGCGGCACCCGGGGCGGGCGTTTCGTCGAGTCCTTCTATATGCGCGACGGCGCGATCGGCCCGTACTTGCCGAAGTTGCTGTGGCGAAGGTCGTTCCGGGTTGAGCTGGAAGCGCGACAGGCCCGCGCCAGCCACGAGCTGTCCGTTGCCTGTCCAAAGGACGACGTCGGTGGCACCGATCTGGTCGCGGATGCGCTCCAGCACCAGGCCGGCACCTGCGTCCGAGACGTTGGCCAGTTGGCCGCTGGCCGCCTTGGTCTTGTTCATCAGGTCTTCCGACAGCGAATCCAGGGTGGCACGGCCGAGGTTGAGGCCGGCATCGAGCGCGCCCTCGACCTTGACGTCGAACCAGCTTTCGATCGACCGGGCGACAAACTGATACGACACGACGTACACCAGCACGCCGGGCACCACGCCGACCAGGGCAAAGATGGCGGCCAGCTTGATCAGCAGGCGACTGCCGAACTTGCCCTGGCGCAGACGTCGCAGGAGCCTGAACGCCACCCATCCGATGACAAGTACCAGCACCACCGCGACGATGACGTTGATGCCGAAGAGGCGCGCGTAGTTGCGCTCGTAGAAGGCGCGGTTGTTGGTGGCCTGCGCCAGCAGGAACATGAGCACGAGGCCGATGGCCGTCACCAGCGCTGCGCCGGCGCCGATGGCCCAGCGGCGGGCACGGGAGCGCCGCACCGCCTGCGGCGGCCGGTTGCCACCGCGCGAATCCGTGCTCACTTGGCCTTCTCCAGCGCCAGCCGGGCACTCTTCTCGATGGAGATATTCCAGTCCGATTGGCCGAAGGCGCTGATTTGGAAGGGGCGCGGAAGCTGGGAGGTATCGAGCCTGAAGCGGAAGGTCACGGGATGGGCGCCTTCGTCCCCGATCTCGGCGGCGTCGCCGAGGCGCATCCGCCCCACCCGGCGCACGCCGTCAAGGGCGTCAGCCAGGGTGTCGAAGTTCTGGTTCAGCGATACGCCAAAGCCTGCGTTGGTAATGGGCACGGGGGACACGTTGAGCCGCCATCGGCGGCTGAGAGGCTGGTACGCGAGCCGCATGTGCCGGGTCGCCTGTGCCACTTTGAGATCGGTCCAGTACCAGCGTTCCCGGTAAAGCTCGGCCTCGGCCACGAAATAGATGGCGATGCCCTTTTCGAGCACCTCCTCGATCGAGGGCGGCAACTCGAACTGGACCTGCGCGGTGAGATAGACGCCGTCGTCCGCCTGCTCGAGACGCATCTGCGTCACCGCCGCCCCGTGGGGGTCGGCAGCTGCCCATCCGGGGAGGCACGCCAGGAGCCCGACAAGCATCATCAACACGGCCCGCCAAGCCGGACCGGGTTGGTCAGAGCTAGAGCTTCTCGAGCAGCGCGTAGAAGAAACCGTCGTGATCACCCAACGGATTGTCCGGGACGCCACGGGCATTCACCCCGCTTTGGGGTAGCAAATGGCCCGGCGAAGGCAGCAAACGGGCATCGGTGTTGTGTGCAAGGAACGCCTCGATCTGGTGCGCACCTTCCTCCTTAAACACCGAACAGGTGCAATAGAGCAGCCGGCCGCCCGGTCGGACAAGCGGCCAGAGTGACGCGAGCAGCATCGCCTGCTGGAGCGCCAGCTGTTCGATGTCGCTTTCCCGGCGCAGCCACCGAACGTCAGGGTGCCGGCGGACGATGCCCGAAGCGGTGCACGGGGCGTCGAGCAGGATGGCGTCGAAGGGCACGCCATCCCACCACTGCGCCGGGCGCGAGGCATCGGCAACGACGACTTTGGCGCTCATTCCGAGCCGTGACAGGGTCTCGTCGATGCGCCGGCTGCGAACGGCGTCGACTTCCAGCGCCGTGACTTCGATCGCCGCGGGGGCCGCGAATTCGAGCAGATGGGCCGTCTTGCCGCCTGGCGCCGCGCACGCGTCGAGCACCCGCATAGGCGATGGTCCTTGCGCGCGAAGGCCGTCGAGGAGCAAGGGGGCGGCGAGTTGCGCCGCGGCATCCTGCACCGAAAACTCGCCGTCGAGGAAGCCCGGGAGCTGCTGGACCGGGCGCGCGCGCGTCATCTGCAGCCCGGTGGCGCCGACAGGCACTGCCTGAAGGCTGGCCGCCTCCAGGGCACGCCGGAAAGACGCGACATCGGTCTTCCGCACGTTGACGCGAAGCGTCATCGGCGCTTGCGTGTTGTCGGCCGCCAGCACGCGCTGCCAATCGCGCGGATGCTCGCGCTTGAGGCGCTCGATCCACCAGCGCGGGTGATTCCATTGCGCGACCGGCTCGCGCTCGGTGGCGGTGACGAGTTCATCGCGCTCGCGCAGGAAGCGCCGCAGGCAGGCGTTGATAAAGCTCGCCTGGGCGCGGGTTCCCGGATTGCGCTTGGCGGCCTCGACGGCCTGGTCGACCAGGGTGAAGGGCTCGTAGGGCGAGCGCTCGGCGTCCCACGCCAATGCGAGGGCGGTGCAGAGCAGCGCGTCGGCAGCGGGCGGCGGCGTGCGCTTGGCGAGTTGACGGCGCAGCGCTTCGGCGCGGCCGAGCCAGCGCAGCACCTGGAAACCGAGCGCCTGCACGCCGGGGCGCAGGTGCGGATCGACCGCTTCGAAGGCGACGGAGCCCGACACGCCGCTGCGAATCGAGGCAAGCGCTGCGGCGGTGAGCTGCAACTGGCGCCAAAGAGGCGGCGAACCGGGCGAACCGGGCGAAACTGGAATGGAGTCTGAAGAATCTGGCAACTTGGGTCGATGGTAATGGCGGGAACGCGGTGACCGCGCATGCGCCGGGGTCAGTGCAACGGGGCCGCCAGTCGGAGCTGCATGATCCACGCCACCAGCAAGGCCGGGAACTGGGTGATCGCCGCGTTGTACTGGGCGACGGCAAGGTTGAATTGGCTGCGGGCGATTTCCGCTGCCGCGGAAGGCTCGGGCCAAGCAATCGGGGCCACACCATCGAACGGCTCGTCCTTGCCATCGAGTGGAGCGGGACGAGACAGGGTCCCGTCGGCCTCGAAGCTGACGACTGCATCGGGATGCATGCGCTGCCAGGCTCCGAGGAGGACGTGCATCGCCGTGCCAAGCGCGGCAATGCCTGCTGGATCGAGCGGTCGTAGGCGCGTCTTCGCCAGCAGGATCGAGAGCTGGCTGGCCGCGGCGTCAAGCGAGGCGCCCGACGGCGGCTGCGGCGCAGCCGGCGTCTCGGCCTCGGCGACGCGCGCGTGAACGAACTCGAGCTGTCGCACCAAGGCGGCATCGAGCGCGGCATAGGCTTGCAATGCGGCCGTTCGCAGACGCATGAGCCGGTTGTAAGCGCCCACAAACCAAAAGAGTGCAAGGGCGCCGGCGATCCAGTAAGGCAAGGATTCGGGCATACCGCTCACTCTTGCTCCAGGAAGAAAAACGCCCCCGATCCGCGAGCGGAAGGGGGGCGCTGGATACCGGTCATTGCCGGTGATGCTAACCAGTTATTCGGTCGCAGCGCCTTCGCTGGCATCGACCGTGGTCGCGTCGTCGGTTGAGGCGCTGGCACCGGACAGTTCGGCCGCTTCCGCTTCGGCGATCGCGCGCCGCTCGGCTTCGTCCATGGCGTCCTTGACCTTGCGGGCCTGGTGATAGGCCATGCCGGTGCCTGCGGGGATCAGGCGGCCGACGATGACGTTTTCCTTCAGGCCACGAAGCTCGTCGCGCTTGCCCATGATCGCGGCTTCGGTCAGCACGCGCGTCGTTTCCTGGAACGATGCGGCGCTGATGAAGCTGTCGGTCGAGAGCGATGCCTTCGTGATACCGAGCAGCAGGTTGGTGAACGTCGCGGGGATCTTGCCGTCGGCGCGCAGGGCGTCGTTGGTGTTGAGCATCTCGCTGCGTTCGACCTGTTCACCGGCGATGTAGTTGGTATCGCCGACGTTCTCGACCACGACACGGCGCAGCATCTGGCGAACGATCACCTCGATGTGCTTGTCGTTGATCTTCACGCCTTGCAAGCGGTAAACGTCCTGCACTTCGTCCACGATGTAGCGCGCGAGTTCTTCCGAACCCAGCAGGCGCAGGATGTCCTGCGGGTCTGCCGGACCGTCGACCACGCTTTCGCCCTTGTTCACCACCTGGCCTTCGTGCACCAGGATGTTCTTTTCCTTCGGCACGAGGTCTTCCCAGACCTTGCCTTCCGGATCGGTGATCTGCAGGCGGATCTTGCCCTTGGTCTCCTTGCCGAACGACACGGTACCGGTCATCTCGGCCAGCATGCCCTTGTCCTTCGGCGAACGCGCCTCGAACAGCTCGGCCACGCGCGGCAGACCGCCGGTAATGTCGCGGGTCTTCTGGCCTTCGACCGGAATACGCGCCAGCACTTCACCGGGGCCCACGTCCTGGCCGTCACGCACCTGGACCAGTGCGCCGATCGGGAAGCCGATGGTCACCGAGTGGTCGGTGCCGGGGATCTTGACCTCGGCGCCGGAGGCGTCGATCAGCTTCACTTGCGGACGCACGACCTTGGCAGCGCCGCGGCGCTTCGGGTCGATCACGACCAGGGTCGACAGGCCGGTGACTTCGTCCACCTGCTTGGCAACCGTGAGGCCTTCCTCGACGTTCTCGAACTTCGTCTGACCGGCGAATTCCGTGATGATCGGGCGCGTCAGCGGATCCCAGTTGGCCAGCACGTGGCCCGCCTTGATCTGCTGATCGGCCTTCACCGCCAGGATGGCGCCGTACGGCACCTTGTGGCGTTCGCGCTCACGGCCGTGTTCATCATGGATGATGATCTCGCCAGAGCGTGCGATCACGACCAGATCGTTCTTGCTGTTGGTCACATAGCGCATCGTGGCGTTGAAGCCGATCACGCCGTTGGACTTGGCTTCGACGCTCGAGGCCACTGCCGCACGCGACGCCGCACCACCGATGTGGAAGGTCCGCATCGTCAGCTGCGTGCCGGGTTCGCCGATCGACTGCGCCGCGATCACGCCGACCGCTTCGCCGTTGTTGACCAGGCCGCCGCGGCCGAGGTCGCGGCCGTAGCACTTGGCGCAGATGCCGAAGCGGGTCGCGCAGGTCAGCGCCGTGCGAACCTTGACCTCGTCGACGCCTTCGGCTTCGAGCGCCTCGATCACGTCCTCGTCGAGCATGTCGCCCGCCTTCGCCAGCACTGCACGCGTTTCCGGATGCAGGACGTCCTCGGCCGCGGTACGGCCCAGGATGCGCTCGCGCAGCGATTCGATCACTTCACCGCCTTCCACGATGGCGCGCATCGCCGCGCCGTCGTGGGTGCCGCAATCCTGCTCGATCACGACCAGATCCTGCGTCACATCGACCAGACGACGCGTCAGATAGCCGGAGTTCGCGGTCTTCAGCGCCGTGTCGGCCAGACCCTTACGGGCACCGTGGGTGGAGATGAAGTACTCCAACACGTTCAGGCCTTCGCGGAAGTTCGCCGTGATGGGCGTCTCGATGATCGAGCCGTCGGGCTTGGCCATCAGGCCCCGCATACCGGCGACCTGGCGGATCTGCGCGGCGGAACCGCGAGCGCCGGAGTCGGCCATCATGTAGATGGAGTTGAACGACTCTTGCTCCACTTCCTTGCCGTGGCGATCGGTGGCCTTCTCCTTGGAGAGCTTGGCCATCATGACCTTCGACACTTCGTCGCCGGCCTTGCCCCAGATGTCGACCACCTTGTTGTAGCGCTCGCCGGAGGTGACCAGACCCGAGACGTACTGCTGTTCGATCTCTTTCACTTCCTTGGCGGAACGCTCGATGATGCCGTGCTTCTCGGCCGGCACGAGCATGTCGTCGATGGCGATCGAGATGCCGGCCTTGGTCGCCAGGCGGAAGCCGTTCTGCAGCAGCTTGTCGGCGAACACAACGGTCTCTTTCAGGCCGCACTTGCGGAACGAGACGTTGATGAGCTTGGAGATTTCCTTCTTCTTCAGCGCCTTGTTGATGTTCGCGAACGGCAGGCCCTTCGGCAGGATCTCGGACAGCAGTGCACGGCCCACGGTCGTGTCCACCAGCGAGGTCGACGGCGTGAACTCGCCCGTTTCCTTGTCCTTGGTGTACTCGGTGATGCGCACGGCGATCTTCGCGGTGAGCTCGACCACGCTGGCGTCGAGCGCGCGCTGGACTTCACCGATGTCGGAGAAGATCAGGCCCTCGCCCTTGGCGTTGATGCGGTCGCGGGTCGTGTAGTACAGACCCAGCACCACGTCCTGCGAAGGAACGATCGACGGTTCGCCCGAAGCCGGGAACAGCACGTTGTTGGAGGCCAGCATCAGCGTGCGGGCTTCCATCTGCGCTTCCACCGACAGCGGCACGTGGACGGCCATCTGGTCGCCGTCGAAGTCGGCGTTGAAAGCCGCGCAGACGAGCGGATGCAGCTGGATCGCCTTGCCTTCGATCAGGATGGGTTCGAAGGCCTGGATGCCCAAGCGGTGCAGCGTCGGTGCGCGGTTCAGCATCACCGGGTGTTCCTTGATCACTTCTTCAAGGATGTCCCACACCACCGGCGTACCGGATTCGACTTCCTTCTTCGCGGCCTTGATGGTGGTCGCGATGCCCATGGCTTCGAGGCGCGAGAAGATGAATGGCTTGAACAGTTCGAGCGCCATCAGCTTCGGCAGGCCGCACTGGTGCAGCTTGAGCGTCGGGCCCACCACGATGACCGAACGGCCCGAGTAGTCGACGCGCTTGCCCAGCAGGTTCTGACGGAAACGACCGCTCTTGCCCTTGATCATGTCGGCCAGCGACTTGAGCGCGCGCTTGTTGGCGCCCGTCATGGCCTTGCCGCGACGGCCGTTGTCCAGCAGCGAATCGACCGCTTCCTGGAGCATCCGCTTCTCGTTGCGCGCGATGATTTCCGGCGCCTTCAGTTCGAGCAGGCGGCGCAGGCGGCTGTTGCGGTTGATGACGCGGCGATACAGGTCGTTCAGATCGGAGGTCGCGAAGCGGCCACCGTCCAGCGGCACCAGCGGACGCAGGTCCGGGGGCAGCACGGGCAGAACTTCGAGCACCATCCAGTTGGGCTTGATGCCGGACTTGCGGAAAGCTTCCAGCACCTTCAGGCGCTTGGAGTTCTTCTTGACCTTGACTTCGGAACCGGTCAAGTCGCCGCGCAGCTTTTCGATCTCGCTGTCGAGCTCGATGCCTTCCAGCAAGTCCTTGATGCCTTCGGCGCCCATCTTGGCGATGAACTCATCGCCGTATTCCTTGCGCTTCGCGTCGTAGTCGTCCTCGGACATGATGCCGAACTTCTTCAGCGGGGTCATGCCGGGGTCGGTGATCACGTAGGCTTCGAAGTACAGCACGCGTTCGATGTCGCGCAGCGTCATGTCGAGCACGAGGCCCAGGCGCGACGGGAGCGACTTCAGGAACCAGATGTGGGCGCAGGGCGCGGCCAGGTCGATGTGACCCATGCGTTCGCGACGCACCTTGGTCTGCGTGACTTCAACGCCGCACTTCTCGCAGATCACGCCGCGGTGCTTCAGGCGCTTGTACTTGCCGCACAGGCACTCGTAGTCCTTGATCGGGCCGAAGATCTTGGCGCAGAACAGGCCATCGCGCTCGGGCTTGAAGGTCCGGTAGTTGATGGTCTCGGGCTTCTTCACTTCGCCAAAAGACCACGAACGGATCTTCTCGGGCGAAGCCATGCCGATGCGGATGGCATCGAAATGCTCATCGGGCGTAAATTGCTTGAACAGGTCGAGTAATGACTTCATGTGACTCTTTCCTTGTTTGCTTATGAGCGTTCGAGTTCGATGTCCAGGCCCAGGGAACGGATTTCCTTGACCAGCACATTGAACGATTCCGGCATGCCGGCTTCGATGGAGTGTTCGCCCTTGACGATGCTTTCGTACACCTTGGTACGGCCTTGCACGTCGTCGGATTTCACCGTCAGCATTTCCTGCAGGACGTAGGCAGCGCCGTAGGCTTCGAGCGCCCACACTTCCATTTCCCCGAAACGCTGGCCGCCGAACTGCGCCTTGCCGCCCAGTGGCTGCTGCGTGACGAGCGAGTACGGGCCGGTCGAACGTGCGTGCATCTTGTCGTCCACCAAATGGTGCAGCTTCAAGAAGTGCATGTAGCCGACGGTGACCGGGCGCTCGAACTGGTCGCCCGTGCGGCCGTCGTACAGATACGCCTGGGTGCGGGTTTGGGTCAGGCCCTTCAGCTTGGCGATGTCGTCCGGATAGGCGAGCTTCAGCATGCCGCGGATTTCCTCTTCCGAGGCACCGTCGAACACCGGCGTCGCGAAGGGCACGCCCTGCGACAGGTTGTCCGCCATTTCGAGCACGTCGGCATCGCTCAGCTTGCTGAGGTCTTCCTTGCGGCCGGAGCCGTTGTAGAGGGTGTCCATGAACTTGCGCAGTTCGGCCACCTTGGCCTCCGCCTGCAGCATGTCGCCGATGCGCTGGCCGATGCCCTTGCCGGCCCAGCCCAGATGCACTTCCAGCACCTGACCCACGTTCATCCGCGAGGGCACGCCCAGCGGGTTCAGGCAGATGTCGCACGGCGTGCCGTCGGCCATATGGGGCATGTCTTCGACCGGAACGATCTTGGACACCACACCCTTGTTGCCGTGACGACCAGCCATCTTGTCGCCGGGTTGCAGGCGGCGCTTGACGGCCAGGTAGACCTTGACCATCTTCAGCACGCCCGCGGGCAGCTCGTCGCCTTGCGTGAGCTTCTTGCGCTTTTCCTCGAAGGCGAGGTCGAAGCTGTGACGCGTCTGCTCAAGCGAGTTCTTGATCGACTCGAGTTGCGCCGCGACTTCGTCTTCCGCCGGGCGGATGTCGAACCAGTGGAACTTCTCGATCGACGAGAGGTAGGCCTTGTCGAGCTTGGTGCCCTTGGCCAGCTTGTTCGGGCCGCCGTTGGCGACCTTGCCGGTCAGCAGCTTCTCGATCCGGTCGAACGCGTCGGCTTCGACGATGCGAAGCTGGTCGTTCAGGTCGAGGCGGAAGCGCTTCAGCTCGTCGTCGATGATCTGCTGGGCGCGCTTGTCGCGCGTGATGCCTTCGCGGGTGAACACCTGCACGTCGATCACGGTGCCCTGCGAGCCCTGGTCGACGCGCAGCGAGGTGTCCTTCACGTCGGAAGCTTTCTCGCCGAAGATTGCGCGCAGCAGCTTCTCTTCCGGCGTCAGCGTGGTCTCGCCCTTCGGCGTGACCTTGCCCACCAGCGTGTCGCCCGGCTGCACTTCGGCGCCGACGTAGATGATCCCGGATTCGTCCAGGCGGTTGAGTTGTTGCTCTGCCAGGTTCGGGATGTCACGCGTGATTTCTTCGGCACCCAGCTTGGTGTCACGAGCCATCACCACCAGTTCCTCGATGTGGATCGAGGTGTAGCGGTCTTCGGCGACCACGCGCTCGCTGATCAGGATCGAGTCTTCGAAGTTGTAGCCGTTCCAGGGCATGAACGCGATCAGCATGTTCTGGCCAAGCGCGAGCTCGCCCAGGTCGGTCGACGCGCCGTCGGCGACCACGTCGCCCTTGGCGATCTTGTCGCCGCGCTTGACGATCGGACGCTGGTGGATGTTCGTGTTCTGGTTCGAACGCTGATACTTGATCAGGTTGTAGATGTCCACGCCGACTTCACCGGCTGCCGCTTCGGCGTCGTTCACGCGCACCACGATGCGGGTCGCGTCGACGTAGTCCACGATACCGCCGCGGGTCGCGGTCACGACGGTGCCCGAGTCGACCGCGGAGACGCGCTCGATGCCGGTACCGACGAATGGCTTTTCAGGACGCAACACAGGCACGGCCTGACGCTGCATGTTGGCGCCCATCAGCGCGCGGTTCGCATCGTCGTGCTCCAGGAAGGGCACGAGCGAAGCAGCCACCGACACGATTTGCGCGGGCGACACGTCCATGTACTGCACGCGTTCGGCACTCACCAGGATCGATTCACCGGTTTCGCGGGCCGAGACCAGGTCGCCGGTCAGCTTGCCGTCCTTGTCCAGCGCAGCGTTGGCCTGCGCGATGACGTACTTGCCTTCTTCGATGGCCGACAGGTAGTCGATGTCCATCGTGACCTTGCCGTCCACCACGCGACGGTACGGCGTTTCGATGAAGCCGTATTCGTTCAGGCGGGCGTACAGGGCCAGCGAGTTGATCAGGCCGATGTTCGGGCCTTCAGGCGTTTCGATCGGGCACACGCGGCCGTAGTGGGTCACGTGCACGTCGCGCACTTCGAAGCCAGCGCGTTCGCGGGTCAGGCCGCCCGGGCCGAGGGCCGAGACGCGACGCTTGTGCGTGATCTCGGACAGCGGGTTGGTCTGGTCCATGAACTGCGACAGCTGCGAGGCGCCGAAGAATTCCTTCAGTGCGGCCGAGATCGGCTTGCTGTTGATCAGGTCGTGCGGCATCAGCGGCTCTTGTTCCGCTTGACCCAGACGTTCCTTCACAGCCTTCTCGATGCGCGCGAGACCGGTGCGGTACTGGTTCTCGGCCAGTTCGCCGACGCAACGCACGCGGCGGTTGCCCAGGTGATCGATGTCGTCGACTTCGCCGCGGCCATTGCGCAGGTCCACGAGGATCTTGACCACGGCCAGGATGTCCTCATTGGTCAGCACCATCGGGCCGGTCGACTCGTCGCGGCCGACCTTGGCGTTGAACTTCATGCGGCCGACACGGGACAGGTCGTAAGTGTCCGGGTTGTAGAACAGGCGCTGGAACAGAGCCTGCACTGCGTCTTCCGTCGGCGGCTCGCCGGGGCGCATCATGCGATAGATGGCCACGCGCGCGGCGAATTCGTCCACCGTTTCGTCGATGCGCAGCGTCTGCGAGATGTAGGCGCCTTGGTCGAGTTCGTTGGTGTAGATCGCTTGCACGTCCTGCACGCCGGCGGTGCGCAGCTTTTTCAGCAGCGCTTCCGTCAACTCGTCGTTGGCCTTGGCCAGGATTTCGCCCGAGTCGGGGTCGACGATGTTGCGGGCGATGACGCGGCCTACCAGGAAGTCCTCCGGCACGCTGATGTGCGTGGTGCCCGACTGCTCGAGTTCACGCGTGTGGCGGGCGGTGACGCGCTTGTCCTTGGCAACCACGACCTTGCCGGACTTGTCGGTGATGTCGAAGCGTGCGACTTCACCGCGCAGGCGTTCGGAGACGAACTCCATCTGCGCGCCGCTGTCCATCAGGCGGAAGTTGTCGTTCACGAAGAAGTTCGCGAGGATCGATTCCGGGTTCAGGCCGATGGCCTTCAGCAGGATCGTGACCGGCATCTTGCGGCGACGGTCGACGCGGAAGTACAGCATGTCCTTCGGGTCGAACTCGAAGTCGAGCCACGAACCGCGGTAGGGAATCACGCGGGCCGAGAACAGCAACTTGCCCGAGCTGTGCGTCTTGCCCTTGTCGTGTTCGAAGAACACGCCCGGCGAACGATGCAACTGCGACACGATGACGCGCTCGGTGCCGTTGATGATGAATGAGCCCTTTTCGGTCATGAGCGGAACTTCGCCCATGTAGACCTCTTGCTCCTTCACTTCCTTGACCACCTTCGACTGCGACGTCGACGACTCGCGGTCATAGATGATCAGCTGGACCTTGGCACGCACGGCCGAGGCGAAGGTCAGGCCGCGGGTCTGGCATTCGCGGACGTCGAAAGCCGGCTTCGCCAGGTTGTATTCGAGAAACTTCATCTCGACAAAACCGTTGTGCGAGACGATCGGGAACGCCGCGTCGAACGCAGCCTGCAGGCCTTCCACAGTGCGTTTCTGGGGCGGGATGCCGGCTTGCAGGAACGCGGTGTACGCGTCTTTCTGCATCTGCAGGAGGTAGGGGATTTCGACGACGCTGTCGCGATTGCCGAAATTCTTTCGGATGCGCTTGCGTTCGGTATAACTGTACGTGGACGTTTGGGCCATGAGAGCTCCGGAGCTTGAGATCTTCAGCGACGTGGTGAGGTGCCTGAGCACCACTCTCCTTGGCGGCTGGCCACTACCAGCCCTGGCGGACGGCGATGCGTTGCACATCGCCCGAACCAAGGGGGTCTTCTGCAGTCGGGGTCAGAAGACACTCAAAAACCGTCTTGGGTTGCTTTTTCAAGCCGGTTTTTGGGTGCGCTCTGAAAGCGGCAAAGGCTGGAGGGCCTTTCGGCACACTCCAGCCCTCAAGGGAGACTGAATTACTTCAGTTCCACCTTGGCGCCAGCGTCTTCCAGCTTCTTCTTGGCTGCTTCGGCGTCTGCCTTCGGCAGGCCTTCCTTGACAGCCTTGGGAGCGGCTTCCACCAGGTCCTTGGCTTCCTTGAGGCCCAGGCCGGTGATTTCGCGCACGGCCTTGATCGCCGACACCTTGTTCGCGCCTGCGTCGAGCAGGACAACGTTGAACTCGGTCTTTTCTTCGACGACAGCGGCGGCAGCGCCACCACCGGCGGCCGGGGCCGACATGGCTGCGGCGCTCACGCCGAACTTCTCTTCGATGGCTTTCACCAGGTCGTTGAGTTCCAGGACCGTCATGCTGTCGAGCGCGGTCAGAAATGCGTCTTTATCGAATGCCATTTTGATTTCCTAACAATTGGGTTGAATATTTCAAACGCAAGGCTCAAGCAGCTTGCGCTTCGGCCGGAGCTTCGGCCGGTGCATCGCCACCACCACGCTTCTCGGCAAGCGCGGCCAGAACACGGGCCGTGCGCGAGATCGGGGATTGCATCAAGCCCAGCAGTTGTGCCAACAACACTTCCTTCGAAGGGATGCTGGCCAATTGCTTCACACCGTCGACGTCCAGGGCCTTGCCACCGAATGCGCCGCCGCGAATCACCAACTTGTCGTTGGTCTTCGCGAAATCGGCCACCACCTTCGCGGCAGCCACAGCGTCTTCGGAGAAGCCATAGATCAGCGGACCGGTCATCTGGTCGCCGACGATCTCAAACGCGCTACCAGCGACAGCACGGCGTGCCAGCGTGTTCTTCAACACGCTGAGGCTCACACCCTTGCTGCGCGCATCGTTGCGCAGTTTGGTCATATCGGCCACCGTGATGCCACGGTATTCCGCCATCACGAGCGTTTGAGCTTTTGCGGCGAGGCTGGTCACATCACTGATGACCGCTTCTTTCTCACTGCGATTCAGACTCAAGGTCTACTCCTTTTAATGCGCCCTCGGCCTGGGCCTCGGAGCGCGCTTCATGCAGCGACCAACTGTTTCGGAAACGAATTCCTTTGCAGCGGGATCGCCATCTGCGCTGGTTGCCTCACGGAACGTGGAGCGATTAAGTACAGCACTCACTGCACGCCAGCGGTCTTGGATGGCCCGGGGCAGCTTGACGCCGCCTCGACCCACCACATTGCCCCGCTGCCGATTGACCGGCAACAGGGCAAATTCTCAGGACCTCGCCGCAGCGAGACCCTTCATGCACATCAGCCTTGCGAAGCGATGGTTTGCGTGTCCACGCGGACACCCAGACCCATCGTCGACGACACGGCGATCTTGCGCAGGTACACACCCTTGCTCGTAGCCGGCTTGGCCTTGACCAGCGCTTCGATCAGTGCGGCAAGGTTGCCCTGCAGCTTGTCGTTGTCGAACGAACGGCGGCCGATCGTGCCGTGCACGATGCCTGCCTTGTCGACGCGGAACTGCACCTGGCCTGCCTTGGCATTCTTGACGGCGGTCGCGACGTCGGGCGTCACCGTCCCGACCTTCGGGTTGGGCATCAAGCCGCGCGGGCCGAGGATCTGACCGAGCGTACCGACGACGCGCATCGCGTCCGGTGCGGCGATCACAACGTCGAAAGGCATGTCGCCAGCCTTCACCATCGCTGCCAGATCGTCCATGCCGACGATGTCGGCGCCAGCGGCCTTGGCTTCTTCAGCCTTGGCGCCTTGCGCAAACACCGCTACGCGCTTTGTCTTGCCGGTGCCGTTGGGCAGCACAACGGCGCCGCGCACGACTTGATCGGACTTCTTCGCATCGATGCCGAGTTGCACGGCCACGTCGATCGACTCGTCGAACTTCGCGGTAGCGGCTTCCTTGATGATGCCGATGGCGTCAGCGAACGGGTACAGCTTGTTGCTGTCGACCTTGCCCACGAGGGCCTTTTGTTTCTTGGTGATCTTGGCCATTACACGCCCTCCACATTCACGCCCATCGAACGGGCAGAGCCGGCGATGGTGCGAACCGCGGCGTCCAGGTCGGCAGCCGTCAGATCCTTCATCTTGGTCTTGGCGATCTCTTCGAGCTGTGCGCGCGTGATCTTGCCGACCTTGTCGGTGTGCGGACGAGCGGAACCCTTCTCGAGCTTGATGGCCTTCTTGATCAAGGTGATCGCCGGCGGCGTCTTGATGATGAAGGTGAAGCTCTTGTCGGCGAACGCGGTGATGACCACCGGCAGCGGCAGGCCCGGCTCTACGCCTTGGGTCTGCGCGTTGAACGCCTTGCAGAATTCCATGATGTTCAAACCGCGCTGGCCCAGTGCGGGACCGATGGGCGGTGACGGGTTGGCCTTACCAGCTGGCACTTGCAGCTTGATGAAGCCGACGATTTTTTTCGCCATGCTTTGCTCCTTGCGGGTGATATCGCCTTGGCACTGGGCCGCGGCTCCCCGGGGTTAAACGACTCTTTGATCAGGGCCGCGCGCCGAGTCGGACAACGCGCAGCCGGAATGGTTCCGGTCTTTCGACCGGAGGCTCAGGTCTTCTCGACCTGGCTGAACTCGAGTTCGACAGGCGTGGCGCGGCCGAAAATCATGACCGACACACGCACCTTGCTCTTCTCGTAGTTGACTTCCTCGACCGTGCCATTGAAGTCGGTGAACGGACCTTCCTTGACGCGCACGAATTCGCCGACGATGAACTCCACCTTGTGGCGTGGCTTCTCGGTGCCCTGTTGCATCTGGCTGACGATGTCCTCGACTTCCTTCTGGGAGATCGGGGCCGGACGGTTCTTCGCGCCTCCCACGAAGCCGGTCACTTTGTTGGTGTGCTTCACCAGGTGCCAGCTTTCGTCGTCCATGATCATCTCGACCAGGACGTAACCGGGGAAGAAGCGGCGCTCGGTCGTCCGCTTCTGGCCGTTCTTGATCTCGACCACTTCTTCGGTCGGAACCAGGATGCGGCCGAACTTCTCCTGCATGCCGGCGCGGGCAATGCGCTCGGTGATGTTGCGCTCCACGGCCTTTTCCATGCCGGAGTACGCGTGCACCACATACCAGCGAAGATCGGGATGAGCGGGCGCGGCCAGCACAGACGTGCTTTCCGGCGTGGCTTCGACAGCGTCGTCAGTCATTATTTTCTCCAGCCCAGAATGAGGTCGAAAAACACCCATTCGAGCGTCTTGTCGGTGAGCCAAAGGAAGATCGACATGATGGCCACGAAGGCAAACACATAAGCCGTCATCTGGATCGCTTCCTTGCGCGTCGGCCAGACAACCTTCTTGACCTCGCGCCACGCGTCACGGCCAAAGGCCCACAGTTGGCGACCACTCTCCGAACTCGCAAATGCACCCACGGCCGCGGCCAGACCGACGAGCAAGGCGATCCACTGCACGATCGCACCTTGGCGCGCAAGCAGATAGAACGCCACGATGGCGCCGACCGCCAGCACAACGGCCACGGCCAACTTGGCCTTGTCCGCACTGGTGCTCACGGTTTCGATTTGAGAAGTGGCCATCTTGGGCTTTATTCCTGGGGCCTTGCAGCCTTCAATTCAATATGTCGCTTGAGACGCCGAAGCCCGTCAGGACATGACGGGCTTGTTTCGGGGGCCACCTAGGTGGCAGGGGCAGTAGGAATCGAACCTACAACCTTCGGTTTTGGAGACCGACGCTCTGCCAATTGAGCTATACCCCTTCGCGATCCTTAATTTAGACGTCGAGGATCTTGGCCACGACGCCCGAACCGACGGTGCGGCCGCCTTCACGGATGGCGAAGCGCAGGCCTTCTTCCATCGCGATCGGGTTGATCAGCTTCACCGTGATGGA